>CAZFQV010000175.1:0-5646 GCA_964521175.1 uncultured Sphingobacterium sp. | reverse complement strand
AGATTTGCACCGCCCTGGGTAGCGGGAAAGGACCCTTCGAGGGTCTCGGGTGCTTTCCAGATACGCTGGCCTTTGCCAGTCTCAACATCGACCGTCCAGATTGACCATGGCTGATGCCGGCGTGCAAATATAGAATCTGTTTTCCCGCCTGCACCAGGCATCCTGACGAAGGCGAGCTTTTGGCCGTCGGGCGACCAACGAGGCGAGCTGTCGCGGGAGAATGAAGGCAGCAGCACGGCTATGGGTGTTTTATCATCGGTAAAGATACCAATAAAGGAATGATCACTTCTGGATGATACAAATGCGATTCTGGAGCCGTCCGGAGAATAACTGAGCGATCCATTCGATCCCCGGGCGTAAAAGAAGATCCTGGCAGCACTTGAGCCATCTATCGGCGCTTTCCAGACCTGGCCGCTCTTAATGAAGACGACCTCCTTGCTGTCGGGGGAGATCAATGGGCTATCACCTTCAGCCAGTACTATTGGCTCTCCTCCTTCAAATGGAATGCTAATTATCTGAATTCCAGGCGCGACCGGATCTGACGCCGCATTGACAGGTGTTGAGGCATTGCTGCCGCCATGATCTCCTCCCCGAACATATACCACCCATTTACTATCTGCGGAAATACTTAAACTAGTGATCTCTTGCCCGTCATCTTTGCCATAATCGCTTAACTTTCTCGGTTTGTAATCGGGTCCCGAAGCTACATATATATTTCTTAAGCCCTGTTCATTCACGGCCCAGGCAATTTTCGCACCTGATACACTGCTCGTGAGCTCCGTAGGGAAAGGATAGGAAAGTACCGATCTAACTGTAAAACTCTGCGGGTATAGATTTTCTGGGATGATTGTGGCGCAGGCAAGCAGCAAAAGAAAGAGTTGTCTCATTTATTAAAAATTTGCTTCTAATCGGATCAAAGAATTGAGTTAACGAATTCTAAATATACAGTCTCTGTTTTAAAAAAAACGACAGAACCGGATCATTTTGAATTTTTAAGCGCTGATAATCTCCGGCAAGGGAAAGGATCGCCACAATGGATTCAGGCAGAAAGTGTACGATCTGAGAAAGCGACAGGAATGTCCCACTGCTATGTTACGGTCTATGTAGGATAGGAGGCGGTATTAGTTCGCCGGGTTACAAGAATTTACAAATGCAGAGAGTAGAGCCAATAAAGAGAACAGCCAGATTAGGGTCATCGTGAATCTGCTTGATCTTTTGATTCTTGTATGTTTCCTTTTCATAATGATGATGTCTTTTCAGTATATATACAAGAAATACGCCACCCGCACAGGAGTCTGTTCTCTGGCGATATGGGCATTTAAACGATGAAACAGGCCTTTTTGCGCCCTGTATTTAGGACAAGTCAATCAATATAATCTCTGTCCTCATCACTTAGTTGATGACGAATGACAGTTTCAGAGGGTAATTTTTCAGGCGTGGGGGCTTCGGGAGTATTTATTGCATTCTTTTTTCCTGGCCTTCCGGCTAAAAACCCGACAACCGTTCCCGCTATAAATACACCGCCCAGGATTGTTAGCTTGGGGATTTGGGTATCTCCAAATAACCAAAAATCAATTTCTTCGGTATTATTCATCAAGATCACTGTGGTCAGTACAGTAATTATAATAATCAAAATCGTTTTAAGACTCATGGCTGTTTTAATACATATCCAATATCGGATTTTGCATTTGAAACAGAAAGGTTTTATTATCGTTTTGTAAAGATTTCCTGATCCGGCCAATTCATTCCATAGGGAAAAAAACGGAAGCCGAGCAAAAATGAAAATAGAAGCCGGTGAGACTTAGTGTATATTTGATTCTTATCCGCCCTCCTAATTCCCCGGATGGTACAAGCTATATTAACCGATAGATCGGGTTCTTCGTCTCCTTGATTAAATTAAAGCCGTCCTCACCCTGATCCCGATCCGCCAAGCAATTAATAGGAATTAGAATTAGGTGGGAGAGGAGGCGTTCTAATCAAGAACAATAAATATAGCCATCACGAAATTAAGTTGGGTGTATTCATCTACACTATTGAGAATAAAATAGAACCTAATGTATCAGTTTTATCGTAAATGAATATTTAATTCATATTAGTATATTTAATTCATTGATTAATAAATACTTATAATTTCATAATATCGTGTAAACTGTCATATGCTAAAAAAAATAGTTTTTACGAGGCGTAAATATCTTTTTCACATTAAGTATTGATTCTATATTATAATATAATATTCTGATTATTATCAAGTTATATTTGATAATATAAATGCGCATTTGAAATTATTCGCGATTTTTTGAGTTGATTTGAGAGCTATATTTCGTTTAAATTGAGGTTATTCGAAACCTGGTTAGTTCAATACTGACATACACTAAGCATTATTGTTTGTATGCCCGGATTGAGGCCGGATGAAAAAGATTGCATAAAAGCAGAAGGCGTCAAATCTGGTACCTTATTAAATACTTTATTTATTTGCCCGGAAGGTCGCGGACACGTGGCGTTGAGAATACTATTGACGGCTGTCTTTTATTAATTTTTTAGGCCGTCACGATAGAGCTAAAATAGCATACTTAGTGTAAAAACTTCTCCCCTACCCCAATGATTATTTCAATAGTTCTGTTTTTTTTCGTCTTTGAATCATCGGGTATATAAAGATAGCGCTCATGATAATTGTGGTTCCTAAATAGAATCCTGTAGTCATCTGCTCCTTCTTTCCAAAGAACATGAAGGCCAGTAATATCCCATAAACAGGCTCGAGGTTAGTGACCAGAGCGACTCTGAATACCGACAACTCCTTCATCACAGCTACACCTGCAACATAGGCTAAAGCCGTACAAATTGTCCCCAGTATGAGTAAATAAGACAGATCAGGCAGATTAAGGCGCATAGCGTCGTTGTATCCGCCTGAGATAAACAGAACGATGGATATCCAAACCCAGGCGCCAATGAGCTCATAGAAGCCAATAATAGGAGCTGGGTGATTTTGTACCTGATTCGAGTTAATGATGGAAAACAGACTCGCACATACTGCGCTCAATAGGCCAAAGGTGATTCCTTTCGTATATCTGGACTCAAATTTAAAGATCATGAAGATACCAATGATAATCAGGATGCCCGTTAAAATTTCCAGTTTAGATATTCTTTTCCTTTTAAGAATAGGCTCGAATATCGCTGTGAAAAGGGTAATCGATGACAAACACACCAGGGCGACTGATACTGTTGAGGATTTAATCGATTGAAAGAATAAAATCCAATGTAAACCAACGATAGCGCCGGTCATGAATAACTCTTTAAAGGTCTTTCCCGGAACATTTATAGGTGTCTTTGTAAATCTGAAATAAATGAACAGAGTGATGAATGCAATGAGTACGCGATACCAAACCAAATGCAGGGAAGATACGGAGATCAATGCACCAAGTATGCCTGTGAAACCCCATATGAGTACCGTGAAATGGAGGATTAAGAGGTTTTTGTTCGGCATTCGGGTAATTATGTGATCAATTATTGAGACAAAGGATGTGGTCAAAACTTATTTAGGTGCCTTTGCCAGCAAATATACCCCCAATATTCCAAAGAGGATGTTAGGAATGAAGACCGCGAGAAGGGGGGGGAGCCCTCCTTTCAAAGCAAACATATTAGAAAACTGAATGAATATAATATAGGTGAAGCTTAGAAATATGCCCATGCCGAGAGGCAGGCCGATGCCGCCACGAACTTTTCGTGAGGAAAGAGATACCCCCATCAGGGTAAGTACATAAGCCGAAAGGGGATAAACAAATCGTTTGTACTTTTCGAGTTTTAGATCAACCATCACACCTGTGCCGCGGGTTCTTTCTTTTTCTATCCTATCATCCAGCTCCCGCATATTCATCGCCTGGTAGATATTGTCGTAGATTTCGAAATCCTTGGGTCGCATATCCAGGGTAGTATCTTTAGTAAGCCCGCTGACCATATTCTCTTTGAGCCCGTCTATGGTCCTGATCGAATAATTTTCAATAATCCACTTATTTTTCAGGGAATCCCAGCTTATCTTATCTGCGACAAGCTTTTCCTTCATATCAAAGCCGGAAAATTTTTCGAGTAAGAACTTATAACCTACTTTTTGATTGTTATCAAAGTTTTCAATGTATACATAGGTGTCTTTGTCGATCTGCATATGGGTATACATCTTTGAATTGTCAGATTTAGGGTCGACATACACGTTTTCGAAATCGATTTTTAACTCATTAGTTTCGGGAATTATAAAAAGATTGAATAGTAAGGTGATCAGAAAGATTACCGATGATGCTATAAAATAGGGCCATAGGAATCTCCTAAAACTTACGCCACTACTCAAAATTGGAACGATCTCAGTCTGATCGGCCATTTTTGCAGTAAAAAAAATGACGGCTATAAAATTAATCAAAGGGGATAGGAAATTAAGATAAAATGGTATGAATCCGGCGTAATAATTGAAAATGATTTTGTTCAATGGTGCCTGATGCCTTAAAAAGTCATCTAGCTTTTCAGAAACATCAAATATCACGATGACCAAGGTGAAAATCGCCAGGGTGAAAAGAAATGTCCCCAGGTACTTTTTTATGATATACCAGTCGATGATCTTAATCATTCTACAATCTTTGGGACAATTGTTTTATCATCCTATTTTTCCATTCGCTAAATGAACCCGAAATAATCTTTTCGCGGGCTTCCTTAACCAGCCATAAATAGAAATGGAGGTTATGTAAAGTAGCTATTTGTGAGCCAAGCATCTCATTTGAGTGGACCAAATGGCGGAGATAAGCCTTGCTGTAATTTTTGTCGGCAAAAAGACTGCTATCTTCCTCAATAGCTGAAAAATCGTTTTTCCAGCGTTCGTTACGAATATTTATAATCCCGTTTTTGGTAAAAAGCATTCCGTTTCTAGCATTGCGGGTAGGCATTACGCAATCGAACATGTCGATTCCTAATGCAATGTTTTCAAGGATATTGATTGGCGTGCCCACTCCCATGAGGTACCTTGGCTTATCCTTCGGCAGAATATCACAAACGATCTCGGTCATCTCATACATGTCGTCTATAGGCTCACCGACAGACAGTCCTCCGATAGCATTCCCCTCTCTGTTGCAGGATGCGATCATTTCAGCCGATTGCTTTCTCAGGTCTTTGTAAACTGAGCCCTGTACAATGGGAAACAGGGTCTGGGAGTAACCATATTTCGGTTCTGTATTATCAAAATGCTCACAACAACGTTTTAACCATCTATGCGTCATTTCCATAGAGCGACGAGCATAACCGTATTCACAGGGATAGGGGGTGCATTCATCAAAGGCCATTATAATATCGGCACCTATAGTACGCTGGATATCCATTACTGATTCGGGGGTAAACAGATGTTTGGATCCATCGATATGAGACCGGAAAGTGACGCCCTCCTCCTTTATTTTACGCACTCCCGACAATGAATAGACCTGATACCCGCCGCTGTCGGTAAGGATCGGGTTATCCCATCCAATGAATTTATGAAGCCCACCCGCCGTTTCAATAGTGTCCGACCCGGGTCTTAAATAGAGATGATAGGTGTTACCAAGGATAATCTGAGCCTTAATATCATCATAAAGCTCCCGCTGATGCACTGCTTTAACCGTACCCGCGGTACCTACAGGC
>CAZFQV010000174.1:0-5680 GCA_964521175.1 uncultured Sphingobacterium sp. | reverse complement strand
GCAGTATTTGAATTCTCAGCCCTGAATGTGGGTCCGAAAGTATAGATATCGCCAAAAGCCATTGCTGCAAGTTCTCCCTCAAGCTGGCCTGATACCGTCAGGTTGGTGGGTTTTCCAAAAAAATCTTCTTTATAATTAATCGTCCCATCTTGATTTCGGGGAGGGTTGCTAGGATCCAGCGTGCTTACTCTGAACATCTCACCGGCACCTTCCGCATCGGAAGCGGTAATAATCGGGGTGTGTATATAAACAAAACCTTTGTCGTTAAAAAATTTATGAACTGCATAAGCCAGAGCGTGGCGCACTTTAAACACGGCATTAAAAGTATTGGTGCGAAAGCGCAGGTGTGCAATTTCACGTAAAAATTCAAGACTATGTTTTTTGGGTTGCAAAGGAAATTTTTCAGCATCGCTGTCGCCCAGAATTTCAAGCCCGGTAATCTTAATCTCCACCCGCTGACCTTTGCCAAGTGACTCGATCAGTTGTCCGGTGACTGCCACCGCCGCACCGGTATTTAATCTTTTTAACAGGCTTTCATCGGTCGAATTAAAGTCTACAACAGCTTGTATATTATGTATACCCGAACCATCGTTAATAGAGAGGAATTGGTTATTTCTGAAGGTTTTAACCCAGCCCATAACAGTTACCTGTTGTCCGAATTCTGTAGTGTTTAAGAGATCTTTAATCCGTGTACGCTTAGCCATAAGTTTTTAATGAAATGCAAAAATACAAATCGTTCTTTAACCATATCCATGAAATCGGACTTAATTACATATTTTCAGATCTGATGGTACCTGTGCAGCATCGTAGAAATATTGATTGTTCCCAAATGAATTGGTAACATAAACGATGATCTGAGCAATGTCAATATCGGCAAGTGCTTTATTGTCAGGCATCTCTCCATCAAAGTCCACATTATTAATGGTGATTTTTCCACGCTGCCCGTATTTGATAATGCAGGCGAGCTTCGACTTGTTTTTTATGAGATAGGTGCTGTCTGTAAGGGGGGGATATAGAGTGCCGAGGCCTTCTCCCTGGCTGCCATGGCAGCTCTGACAATGGTTTTCATACAAGCGTTTTCCATTGACATAATACCTTTTATAGTTGATCACGTCTTCATCCTGACAGGAAAGAAGAAAGATCAGACTAGAGAAAAGAAGAAAAAGGCCGCCGACAATCCTATTTTTCATTTGGGAAATCTTCTTTAAGCAGCTTAGTCATATCAGACATAAGTCGCTCGACCTGGTCTTCCCGTGTACCATCGTAAGCTCCGCGGAGATGTTTGTCTTTATCTACAAGTATAAACCAGCCCTGATGCACCAGCCCCTGTGGTTCTGTATCATCTTCATAAGCAGCAACCAGATAGCTTTTTGCCGAAACGTCAAAAATCGAATCCCTGCTGCCATGAACAAACTGCCAGGTGTCGCCTTCCACTCCCAGTTTATCTGCATATTGTTTTAGGCGCGAAGGGAGATCATATTTGATGTCAATAGAATGGGAAAGTAGTTTAACGCGCGGATTGTCCTTGAACTTATTGTAAATCTCCAGCATGTTACGGTGCATTTTAGGGCATATTGAATTGCACGAAGTGAAAAAGAAATCGGCAACATAAATCTTATTGTCGAAATCCTTATCGCTGATCATCACGCTGTCTTGGTTCAGATAGGAGAAAGGGGGTATGGTTTGATAGATAGTATCTACAATTGTTTTCCCATCGACAACACGTTCAACAGGCTCTCTGCTACCCAGAATGGGCAGCTTTCGCTCAGTTTCTGTGGTACATGACTGGAAGATTAATAGTGCGATAATGAAGGAAAGCAAGGTTCTCATACGCCAAATATACTATGTATTTAACTCCCCACAAATTAGTTAAACAGCAAGGTCGGTCATAATCCTGTCTATTTTCTCCCCGAGTTCCTTATCGTATGCTTTATATTTACTGATATCCGCGAGAGTGGTTTTCACGCTGCAGTAAAACTTGATCTTAGGTTCTGTGCCCGAGGGCCTGGCGGAAATAATACTACCGTCTTCTGTAATAAACTGTAATACATCAGATTTAGGATAATCGAGCGGCATAGATACCCCCGAAGTTATATCTGTATCAGTTCCATGTTCATAGTCTTTCAGGCGGATCACAGGCGAACCGCCCAGGGCCAGCGGTGTATTGTTTCTGAACCTGTCCATCATAGCGGTAATTTCCTCTGCTCCTGTTTTCCCTTTTTTTGTGATCGAGAGTAGTTTTTCTTTATAAAAGCCGTATTTTTGATACATCTCCAGCATGACACTGAATAAACTACTCCCTTTGTCTTTATAATAGGCCACCATCTCCGCAATAAAAGCACAGGAAACAACAGCATCTTTGTCTCTGACCAGTTCCCCAACCAAATAGCCGTAGCTTTCTTCACCACCGACGATAAAGGTCTTCTTACCTGCGAATTTGGTAATGAGTGCTCCTATCCATTTAAACCCGGTGAGCGTTTCATAAAATTCAACATTTCTGGACTTTGCGATTTCTTCAATTAATTTTGTCGTGACGATAGTTGATACGACATATTCATTTCCGCTGAGTTTACCTCTTTCCTCCCAGACACTGAGCATATAGTTGATCAGCAGACTCCCGGTTTGGTTACCATTCAATAAAATAAAGTTACCCTCATCGTTTTTTATTGCAATACCCACCCGGTCGCTATCGGGATCTGTAGCCATAACAAGGTCGGCATCGATTACTTCGGCCTTCGCTATAGCGAGGGTGAGTGCTTCTTTCTCTTCCGGGTTAGGATAAATAACAGTGGGGAAATTTCCGTCCGGAACAGCCTGTTCCTCTACTATACTCACATTTCTAAAACCAAAACTATGCAGGGCGGCAGGAACCAGCGTTATGCCCGTTCCGTGGATGGATGAGTAAACGATTTTAAGATTGCTTTGTCGCTGAATAGCTTCGGGCGATACCGAAAGATCTGTTATCTTTTCGATGTAAAGCTTGTCTATTTCTTCCCCCAACAGCTCTATGTTGGTGTCAACACGATTAAAATTCACATCAGCGGTGCTTTTAATGGCAAAGACTTCGTCCATGACCATTTTGTCGTCGGGCGAGATAAATTGCCCCCCGTCTGCTCCGTAAGCTTTATAGCCGTTGTATTCTTTAGGGTTATGGGAGGCGGTAATCATCACACCGCTGCGACAACCTAGGCGTCTGATCGCAAATGATAGTTCCGGTGTCGGGCGAAGCTCGCTGAAAAAATATACATGAATCCCGTTTGCGGAAAAAACATCAGCAGTGATTCTGGCGAACAGATCGGAATTGTTCCTGCAGTCATGTGCAATGGCCACCTTGATTTTCTCATCCGGATATTTTTTCAGGAGATAATTGGCCAGCCCCTGCGTAGCCGTTCCGATAGTATATTTATTGATACGGTTTATGCCGGGACCCATTAACCCCCGCATACCACCGGTACCGAACTCAAGGTTACGGTAGAAAGAATCTGTTAGTTCTGTCAGGGCTCCCGCCTGAAGAAGCTCCCGGATGCTGGTTTTCGTCTCTGCGTCATAGTCCCCATTCAGCCACTCATTGATTTTGTCTGAGACCGTTGATTCTAAATTTTGCATATCATTTATTTTGGACTTGCGTATATCTACACATAACGAACTTTAAGAAATATTGATTTTTTTAAAGTTAAAAGGTTTATTTTCCATGAGAGCCTGCATGAACATCTACTTGTACAAATGCAACGAGTTTAGTGAAGCGATTCTTTTGAATAGTGATGTATTACTTAAATATTACTTAAAGAAGCTTAACAATATAAGCTTAGTAAGCTTCGTCAGCAATAAAAACAAAAATATATTCTGATGAAATTCAAGATGGTTTTTCTATTTTTAGCCCCTCAATGCACAAGTATAAAAATCATTTGCTGCAATCTAAAATTCAAAGACTAAATGAAGGTATTAAAGTTTGGGGGAACATCCGTAGGAAGCCCTGATCGGATAAAACAATTATTGAATATTATTCAACCTGGAGATCCACAAATCATTGTGCTGTCTGCAGTTTCAGGAACTACCAACAGCCTGGTAGAGATCGGACAGGCTTATCTCGCAGGAGATAAGCAAAAAGCGACGGAGCTGATCGCCGCTTTAAAAGACAAGTATGAGCTCTTTATCCGGGAGCTGTTTTCTACAGAAGAAGGTTATAAAGATGGAAAGGATTTGATCGACCATCATTTTAATTTAATATCGTCCTTTGCAAACGACCTTTTCACAACCATTGAAGAGAAGGCAATTCTGGCGCAAGGCGAGCTAATATCCACCACCCTATATCACATTTATCTGAAGGAAACCGGTGTGAGGTCGAAATTGCTCCCCGCTCTGGACTTTATGAAGATAGATGAGGATAATGAGCCCATGATCGGTTTTATCAGAGAGCATCTTCAGCCTTTGCTGGATGAGGACCCGTCTCAGACGCTATATATCACTCAGGGTTATATCTGTCGTAATTCCTTCGGCGAAGTAGATAATCTCCGCCGTGGTGGCAGTGATTATTCCGCTTCATTGATCGGAGCTGCAATTGGGGCTGATGAAGTGCAGATCTGGACTGATATAGATGGGATGCATAATAACGATCCAAGAATCGTAAAAGGAACGAAACCTATTGCGCACCTATCTTTTGATGAAGCCGCTGAACTCGCATATTTCGGTGCCAAGATCCTCCATCCCCAGAGTGTTTTTCCCGCCCGTGAATATAAGATCCCGGTTCGTTTGTTGAATACGATGAAGCCGGAGGCTTCCGGCACACTTATCAATGAAGAAAGTGAAAAAGGTAAAATAAAGTCTATCGCCGCTAAGGACGGAATCACGGCAATCAATATTCACTCGAGCAGAATGCTGCTTGCCTACGGCTTTTTAAGACGAGTTTTTGAAGTTTTTGAAAGATTTAAGACGCCAATTGATATGATTACCACTTCGGAGGTTGCGGTTTCAGTAACTATCGATGATATGCGTAATCTGGATGAAATTGTGGCTGAACTTAATGATTTCGGTACTGTAGATGTAGATAGTGATCAAACGATAATTTGTGTAGTCGGCGATTTTAGCGCTGAGAAACATGGTTACGCTTCTATGGTGTTTGAAGCTTTAAAGCATATTCCTATCCGGATGATCTCTTATGGAGGGAGTAGTTATAACATTTCTCTATTGGTCGATGATCGGTATAAGGTTGAAGCCCTGCGTTCATTACACGGCCGTTTGTTCGATTAATATAATCTGCCGCTCATGTTCAATCAAGACACGCTTGCACGTTTCAGAACCCTGGATACCCCTTTCTATTACTACGATATGGGAATATTGACCCGTACCTTAGATTCATGTAAGTCTGCTGCAGATAAGTATAATTTTCATGTTCATTATGCCTTTAAAGCCAACTTTAATGAGCGTGTGCTCAAAGCTGTTCAGGAATATGGATTTGGTGCGGATTGCGTGAGCGGTAATGAAGTGAAGAAGGCTGTTGAAATAGGATTTGATCCTTCTAAAGTGGTGTTTGCGGGTGTAGGAAAAGCCGACCGGGAAATACAGGAAGCCTTGAGTCATGATATTTTTTGTTTTAACGTCGAATCAGTACAGGAATTAGGTGTAATTAATGGACTTGCCGCCGCAATGGACAAAACAACACGTGTCGCTATTCGGATTAATC
>CAZFQV010000173.1:0-5682 GCA_964521175.1 uncultured Sphingobacterium sp. | reverse complement strand
CGAAGGAATGCAGTTGTCGATGAGCGGCAAAGGGAATGCAGCAGCACGCGGTGGTATCCCTGGCGATCTTATTATTCTTATCGAGGAATTACCTCACGATACTCTAAAACGAGAAGGGAATAATGTGATTTATGACCTTCATATCAGCTTTATTGATGCAGCTATTGGCTCGGCAGTAGAAGTACCTACTATTGACGGTAAGGCAAAAATAAAAATTGAGCCGGGTACTCAAGGCGGTAAGATCCTGCGTCTTAAAGGTAAGGGGGTGCCCGAAGTGAATTCCTACCATCGGGGTGATCAATTGATCTATATAAATATATGGACGCCTAAAGCTCTTTCCAAAGATGAACGTGATATGCTGGATGGTTTAAGAAATTCTCCAAACTTTAGACCTCAGCCGGGCAAAAATGAAAAAAGCTTCTTCGATAAAATGAAGGAGTATTTTGAGTAAGGGGATACGAGCTTTGAGATATGGGCTTTTGCATAAAGATTAAGATTTAGCAAAGCATCCTTTTCACTCAAAAATTTTACACTATACCTATATATCGCCGGGTTTTACATGACATATTCAGTAGAAGATTTAATAATTTAGCAATGCCTAAATAAAAACATTAATCAGGCAATTAAATCTCATGAATATTCGACAAAAATATAGAGCTTTGGGAATCAGTCTGTCCTTAGCTTTGGTTTTATGCTTCAATACCGTATACTCCCAGACTAAGGTTGATTCGGTCCAGAAAATGGATGAAGTTATTATCCGAGCTTACCTTTCAGAACAACCCATTATCAAAATACCATCTTCCGTCAGCGTGGTCAGTAGCAAATCATTACGCGACCAGCCCGGGATTTCCATGCTGCCCGCCATGAACACTGTACCGGGGATCCGGATGGAAGAACGCTCACCCGGCAGCTACCGGCTATCCATACGCGGCAGCCTTTTACGCTCACCCTTCGGAGTACGAAATGTTAAGGTCTACCTCGATGAATTTCCCTTAACCGATGCCGGTGGAAATACCTATCTCAATTCTCTGGACGTAGGCAGTATTTATAACATGGAAGTTTTAAAAGGCCCTGATGGGAGCTTATTCGGAGCGAACTCAGGAGGCGTAGTATTAATCAACCCTGTAGATAAGCATTCTGATGCGACCTGGGCTTCTGCGAGTTTGACCAGCGGTTCTTATAATCTCTTCCAGGAAAAAGTAGCTGTTCAGAAAAAGTGGACTAATCAATATCTGAATGTAAACCATTCTTATCAGAGCTCCGATGGTTATCGCGAGCATAGTGCAATGAGTCGCCATTATGGCCAGGCCATCTATCGCTGGAATTATTCGAAATCAAGTCAGCTACGGGTATTGGGTCTTTATTCAGATCTTGACTATAAAACGCCGGGAGGATTAACAGTTGCCCAATATGCGGCTAACCCTAAAGCCGCCAGACCGGCTACCAAATTTACACCGGGCGCAGTCGAACAAAAGGCCCGTATAGAAAACAAAACCTTCTTCGGTGGAGTGGTCAATGAAAGTAACATCACCGGGAATTTACGTCACGTCTTTGCATTGTACGGGTCACATACTGATTTCCTTAATCCATTCATTACTAATTATGAAATTAGAAATGAAGGCACAATGGGAATTCGTACCTATTTCGAGCTGAGGGGTGATCAGGATAAATATGTAGATTGGAAATGGAATGCTGGTTTGGAACTCCAGGGGACGAATGCAGACATCGCAAATTTTGATAATAATAAAGGTATAAAGGGTAACCCCCAGGCTCAGGATGATATACTATCCCGTCAATTCTTCTATTTCACCCGGCTCTCCGCAAACATAGGCGAGAAACTTACTGCTGAAGTAGCTGCAAGCATGAACTACAATAAATATGAGTTTGATAAAGATATTAAGACTCCTACTTCGCATTCCGTCCGCAAGTTCGACCCTGAGCTCATGCCGCGTTTCGCATTAGTCTATCAGGTAGCCGGAGGGGTTGCCTTACGCGGTTCGGTCAGCAGGGGCTATTCTACACCGACGATTGCCGAAATAAGGGCCTCGGATAATATTATCAATAATACGATCGAATCAGAGACTGGATGGAATTATGAAGCAGGGCTTCGTGTGCGTGACCATAGCGATCGTTTCTGGCTGGACGCATCCTTATTTAACTACAGACTTGAAAATGCAATTGTACGAAGGGTAAACAGCGACGACACCGAGTTTTATCTAAATGCCGGTGGCACTAATCAGAATGGATTCGAATCCCAGATTTCGTACTGGCTGATTGAACCCGGGAGTAATAGTTTTATAAGCGGGCTTCAGCTTCAAAATAGCCTGACTGTAAGTAAATACTATTTCAGAGACTACTTTAACGGACCCGACAATTATTCGGGCAATCGAATGACCGGCGTACCCAGGAATGTGATAATTAATGGTATCGATCTGCGCATCGATCGGAACTTCTATCTGTTTGCACAGCATAATTACACTTCAAAGATCCCCTTAAATGATGCCAATAGCTTATTCGCTGGTAGCTATGATCTGATTCATTTTAAGGCGGGGTGGAGAAGTTGGAAAGTTGGAAAAACCGGACTCGATTTTTATATCGGTGTAGACAACCTTCTTAACGAGGAATACAGTCTTGGAAATGATCTGAATGCTTTTGGTGGTCGTTACTTTAATCCTTCAGCTCCTAGAAATTTCTTTGGCGGATTAAAAGTGACACTCTAAGGCTAGCGTTAAGGAAGACTAAAACGAAAAATAAAAGCTTTCTGCATCAGTGTAGAAAGCTTTTATTTTTTGTAATTTTTAAAAAGTTTTAACGTCCTATCCTAACAACGATGATAGCGGCAGATTTTTAACCCCAAAAAATAAGAAATGCTCAGCATACGAAATATCACTAAACAATACGCCAAACATCTTGCCCTCGACGATGTCTCTTTTGAAATTGAACGGGGTTCGATTTTCGGCCTTCTCGGACCAAACGGAGCCGGCAAAACATCGCTCATCAGGATCATAAACCAAATAACAGCGCCCGACAGTGGGGAGGTCTTTCTAAATGGTGAGAAGCTAAATCCCACACATATCTCTAAAATTGGATATCTCCCTGAAGAGCGGGGTCTTTATAAAAAAATGGAGATCGGAGAGCAGATGCTCTATCTGGCACAACTCAAGGGACTGTCAAGTCAGGAAGCTACCAAGCGTATCAGGTACTGGTTTGAGAGAATGGAAATACAGAGTTGGTGGAAAAAGAAAGTTGAAGATCTGAGCAAGGGCATGCAGCAAAAGGTTCAGTTTATCGCAACCGTGGTTCACGATCCTGAGCTAATTATCCTGGACGAGCCATTTTCCGGCTTCGATCCCCTAAATGCTCAGGTAATAACCAACGAGATCCTGGAATTAAACAAGAAGGGCGCCACCATCATCTTCTCTACCCATCGAATGGAATCAGTAGAACAGTTATGCGATAGCATCGTACTGATCCATAAATCCAGGAAGATACTGGAGGGGAAAGTCAAGGACATCAAAAATAAATACCGTAACAATACCTTCAGGATAGGGTTTTCGGGTGTATTGCCGCCCGTCGCCAACGAGGCATACAGCATACTTGAAGAAAAGCGGGATGGAGAATCCATCCATCTCACCCTGCAGGTTAATGAACGATATACACCGAATGATGTTCTTAAGTTCTTCATCGGGCATACCCAGGTCACTGAATTCCTGGAGCTTGTACCCAGCATGAATGACATATTTATTCAAACCGTTAATCCATAGGACGATCATGAACAAAACCTTACTCATCATTAAGAGAGAATACCTAAGCAGGGTCAAGAAAAAGTCGTTCCTCATCATGACCTTTTTGGTTCCATTGCTCATCATAGGCATGTATGCCCTCATTATTGCCTTGTCTATGAAAGGGGGCGACAATGTGCCGACTGTTGAGGTTATCGACAATAGTGGGATTTTCAGCAAGGGACTGAAGGATAAAAAGTCGGTTAAACTGCATATCTCATCAGAGAACCTGGAAGAGGCTAAAAAAAAGGTAATTGCTGATAAAGATGCTTTTGTTCTCTATATCCCGGCAGATATCAGTTCGGGAGGCAGCCCGGAACTTTTTTCACAAAAAAAACCAGGGCTTTCGGTCATTAGCGGTATGGAGGACCAGTTGAATGATCTGATGCGTAATAAGCTTCTCGAGGATGCCGGCATTGATGCGGTTACACTCGATAATATTAAGCCTAACCTGTCCATCGTCTCCAAGGAGCTTACTATGGAAGGCGAAAAAGATAGTAGTTCAGGTGCAGCTATGGCTGTCGGATTCGCAGCTGCAATTCTGATCTATATGTCGCTTTTCATCTATGGGATACAGGTAATGCGCGGTATTATAGAAGAAAAGACGAGTCGGATTGTGGAAGTTGTAATCTCCTCTGTTAAACCTTTTCAGCTGATGATGGGAAAAATCATCGGTATTGGTTTGGTGGGTCTGACCCAGTTCCTGCTCTGGATCGTCTTATCGGGTACATTGATGACCGTAGCTACGAATACCCTGGTTAAAGATAAGGTGGAAGCTGTAAAGAGTGAAATGTCTGCAAACCAGATGCCTGCTACTTCAGCATCGGCGGGAGCGGGCACCGACATCGTAAAAGCTATCCAGACTGTGGAATGGACTTATATTCTACCGCTATTCATTATATTTTTCTTCGGTGGGTATATGCTTTACAGCGCTTTGTTTGCTGCGGTAGGGTCAGCGGTTGATAGTGATACGGAAACACAGCAGTTCATGCTGCCGATTACCTTACCCCTATTGTTTACCTATATCATGTCGTTCAGTTTCATTGTCAATAATCCCGACAGTTCTCTATCGTTTTGGCTTAGCATCATTCCATTTACTTCTCCGATCGCAATGATGGTGCGACTGCCATTCGGTGTGCCCGCCTGGCAGCTGGCCTTGTCTATCACTATGCTCGCCGGCGGATTCATTCTTACTACCTGGGTAGCATCCCGTATCTACAGAGTAGGGATATTGATGTACGGTAAGAAGGTAAGTTTTAAAGAACTGGGAAAATGGTTTATGTACAAATAAGGTATAGGCTATTCAGTCTATCCGAAAACCTCTCTTGACATGCGCGCGGCAATTATAGATCTGGGTACCAATACCTTCCATCTGTTGATCGCTGATATTGTTGAATGCTCTGCCCCGGTGCTTGTTTACCAGGAAACCGTGCCGGTGAAGCTGGGGGAAGGAGGAATCTCAGCCGGGTATATCTCCAGAGCAGCTGTTGAACGCGGAACTCAGGCCCTGAAAAACTTTAAAGCGAGAATAACCCAATATCAGCCAGACGAAATCCGAAGTGCTGCGACCTCCGCGATCAGAACTTCTTCTAACGGGAAAGACTTTATAGAACGAATTAGCAGAGAAATCGGATTAGATTTAAATATCATTCAGGGTGATGAAGAAGCGCGGCTGATTTATCAGGGGGTAAGAGCCGCCGTAAATCTCAGTCCATGCAGTCTTATTATGGATATCGGCGGGGGCAGCGTAGAATTTATTCTCTGCGATGATAAACGAATTTTCTGGAAAAAGAGTTTTCTCTTGGGCGCTGCGCGACTGATGGATTCCTTTCATCATTCCGACCCCATAAATGAAATAGAAATAAATGAAATACGGAATCACCTGAGCGTTACGCTGGCG
>CAZFQV010000172.1:0-5709 GCA_964521175.1 uncultured Sphingobacterium sp. | reverse complement strand
GCGGTGAGGTAAATGTACTGCTCCTGTTGTCTGGCAGGTGGTTAAACCCGGAGTTACTGCTTTGTAATGTGTTCTTCTTTTATCTCTTCTTGATTTGGAGATTTTCCGTTTTGGATGTGCCATCTTTCCTGTCTGTTAATTTATTTTTTTATCTTTTTTAATGCAGCCCACCTGGGATCTGCAATTTTATTCTCTTCGGTGTCCGCATGTACTGAAAGCTGTTTTAGCTTTTCTATCATGACCTGGTCGCACCACTCTGTATTCCCTTCATCCCTGCAGCGATTGATGTAAGGTACTGCCAGATTGATGTATTCATAAATCAGGGTTGCCACGTTAATTTCCGTGTCATTTTTTGTTATAACCATGATCTCCTCAGTATCCTCTTCCAGATCGACATGGCTTGTGAATTTAGCGATTAGTCTTTCGTTGGTCTTAACCTCATAAGGATAATCAGCCAAACAAACATCACAGGCCACTTTTATGTCGCCTGAAATATTAAAATTCAGGATCATCATTGTCTCCTGCTTATCAAGATCCAGATCAATTTTCAGCTTTCCGCTCTTTACTAATGAATATTCGAAAGCTTCAAAAAAAGTATCATCCACCTCAAACTCAAACTGGTGAAGACCGGCTTTTAAACCCGTAAACGGGATGCTATATCGTTGTAACGATTTCAAAGTACGCCAATTGAGCCTGCAAATTTAGGAAAATTTATTTAGTTGGGAACAGTTTTTTAAAATCTTATCAATGCCTGGCGGATGTGATCCGGATTAATCACGATCTTTCGAGAATTTACTGATCTTTAGTGGATTCGAAGTAAGCTCCACACTCTCCCTTCGTCGTTTCACGATATTTATAGCAGCAAAGAGTGCTTCACGAAATGAATTTTCCGAAGCCTGATTTTTTCCAGCGATGTCATACGCCGTACCATGATCCGGGGATGTGCGCACGACAGGGAGTCCTGCGGTAAAATTCACTCCGTCATGGAAGGCAATCTGTTTAAAAGGGATTAGTCCCTGGTCATGGTACATGGCCAGAACAGCATCGAATTGCGAATAGGTATGTGCAGCGAAAAAACCATCAGCAGCATAAGGCCCAAACGCAAATATTCCGTTCGCATTGGCTTCAGCAATGGCAGGGATAATTGTCTCAAGCTCCTCCTTGCCGATGAGTCCATTATCACCCGCATGTGGGTTGAGTCCCAGCACGGCGATTCTTGGTTTCGAGATCCAGAAATCCATTCTGAGGCTCTCATTCATCAGCCTGAGCTTGGAAAGAATTTTCTCGGTAGTGATTTTTTCCGAAACCTCGTTCACGGGTATATGGCCAGTAACGACACCAACTTTAATATCTTCGCTTATGAGAAACATCAGAGAATCTGCAGAGGCGGTTTTAGCCTGGATGTACTCGGTATGGCCGGCGAACTTGAAATCGTCGCGCTGTATGTTGTGTTTATTGATTGGTGCGGTTACTAACGCGTCGGTATTTCCTGCGATAAGATCGTTTACAGCGCTTTCCAGGGATATGAAAGCGTACTTACCGCCAGTTTCGTTAATCGTTCCCGGCTCGATACGCACATCTTCCTCCCAACAATTGATCATATTCGCCCGTTTATCTTTTGCCTGCGCAGGTGTGCCGATAACATTGAAGCTAAAGTTACCTATTTCCATCGCCTGACGATGGTATGAGGCAACTTTGGTATGGCCATATACGATGGGGGTACAATACTCCAGAATACGGGGTTCCGCCAGAGTTTTAATGATCACTTCAAGCCCTATCCCGTTAACGTCACCTATCGAAATTCCTATCTTAATTTTATCGCTCATGGCTTATATATTCTGTTAAAACAGATCATTAATATAAGTGCAAAATAAAGACTTTAATCCCA
This sequence comes from uncultured Sphingobacterium sp., assembly GCA_964521175.1. Lineage (GTDB taxonomy): Bacteria > Bacteroidota > Bacteroidia > Sphingobacteriales > Sphingobacteriaceae > Daejeonella. The sequence goes on along the minus strand of CAZFQV010000172.1, from coordinate 3,821 downwards.
AACTACAATCTATAATTTAAGGTCGAAGCTGGGAGTGCAGGCGTTTAAGTGGAAATCTAAGGCTGGAATCCTCAGTTTTCCCGCTCAAAAAGCAAGCCTTTCTCGTCTCTCCGGCGATTCGCAACTTCCCTTCGCAACATTTTCAGTAATTTGCACCAAATCTCCTGATATGAGTACTGTTAAAGCAAAAAAACATCTGGGCCAGCATTTCTTGACAGATAAAAACATCGCTGTAAAGATTGTAAATAGTCTGACTCTTAGCGGTAAATACAAACAAGTACTCGAAGTGGGCCCTGGAATGGGTATCCTGTCTGACATACTATTAGATAGGGATGATATCGAAACTTACCTGATCGATATTGATAGGGAGTCATATGATTATTTACAAAGAAAGTATCCTGACCTGGGTTCACGTCTGATAAACGGGGACTTTCTCCAATTGGACTTTCAGGATTACTTTGATGACAAACTTGCCATTATCGGTAATTTCCCGTATAATATATCCTCACAGATTTTGTTTAAGATTCTGGATAACCGTAACCAGGTAATGGAGGTAGTAGGTATGTTTCAGAAAGAAGTTGCTGAGCGTTGTGCGGAAAAGCCGGGGAGCAAACAATATGGTATTCTGAGCGTATTTCTACAGGCTTTCTATAAAGTCGAGTATCTATTCTCGGTTAAACCGGGAGTTTTTAATCCCCCTCCGAAGGTCAATTCTGCCGTGATCAGATTAAGCCGCAACGGAGTCGAAAAGCTGGATTGCGATGAAAAATTGTTTTGGCGCGTAGTCAGGGCAGGCTTTAATCAACGCAGAAAGACTTTGCGAAATGCCTTGTCTGCGGTGATTAACAAGGATAGTATGCCCGTCGATCCAGTTTTGGACCTTCGTGCCGAGAAGCTGAGCGTCTCTGACTTTATTAAACTGACTAATCTTATCGGTGATTCGTTATGAAGAGAAAAATTCTTATTGCTGACCAGCTTCATCCTGTTTTCAAGACAGAAGCAGAAAAAATAGGATATGAGTGTCATGATTGTCCGTTTATTAGCAGGGCAGAAGTTCTCGACATTTTAAAAGATTATTTTGGCATTGTAATCCGTACAAAGTTTCTGATTGACAGGGAAGTTATTGATGCGGGGAAACAGCTTAGGCTTATTGCCCGGGCAGGTGCCGGAATGGATAATGTGGATGAAGCCTATGCGCAGGTAAAGGGAATAAAGTGTATAAATGCTCCCGAGGGTAACCGTGATGCGGTGGCCGAACACGTGATGGGAATGTTGCTTTCCCTGACGAATAAACTGCGGCAGGGTGATGGCCAAATCAAAAACGGTCTGTGGGATCGCGAAGGAAACCGTGGTTGGGAGCTGAAGGGAAAAACGGTTGCAGTTATTGGCTATGGTAATAACGGGAGTAGCCTGGCAAAGAAGCTTTCCGGCTTTGAGGTTAATGTGATAGCTTATGATAAATATAAAACGGGCTTTGGCGACCAGTTTGTTAAAGAGGTGGAGATGGAGGAAGTATTTAGGCGTGCCGATGTGTTAAGCTTCCATATTCCTCTGACCCAGGAAACCCGGCAGTTGTTTAATCAGGAGTATCTCTCCAATTTCGAGAAACCTTTCGTCTTGTTGAATGCCTCCAGGGGAGAGGTGGTTAATATCAGGACGGTGCTGGATGGATTGAACAGCGGTAAGATCCTCTCTGCAGGACTTGATGTGCTGGAGGTAGAGAAATTTCCCATGCTTTCGGATCAGGAATGGTATCCGGAACTTATTGAAAGCAGCCGGGTACTTCTGAGTCCGCATGTGGCAGGCTGGTCGGTAGAATCGTACCGTAAGATTTCGGAGGTTCTGGCAGAGAAACTCAAGGGTTTCTCTGAATAGATCCCCGTGTTGGCATAATTCTCATTAACCTTTATCTCAAGTTAGTGTTCCTCTGCTGTGTCTGAAGCTTATTTTTAAGTAGAATTTGGAAAACTGAAACCAAAAATACTATCTTCGTGTTAATACAAGCAAGACTATATTGGCTTTAGCCGACATAGTCTTGTTTGTTTTTAAGAGTTTACCATAAAAAGGCGAGAGATATGACCGATGTAACGTATTATTCGAAAGAAGGATTAGAAAAACTTAAGGAGGAGCTTCATTATATGAAGACTACGGGTCGTACTCAGATTTCGAAAGCTATTGCCGAGGCGAGGGATAAAGGTGATCTTTCTGAAAATGCAGAGTATGATGCTGCGAAGGAAGCGCAAGGACACCATGAATCAAAAATCTCCAAGCTTACCAATGCTTTGGCAAATGCACGTCTTATCGATGAATCTAAACTGGATACTTCAAAAGTGCTTGCTTTATCGATAGTTAAGATAAAGAACCTGAAGAACAATGCAGTGATGAGCTACCAGCTCGTTTCAGAAACCGAGGCAGATCTTAAATCAGGGAAAATATCCGTTAAGTCACCAATTGCGCAGGGCTTACTGGGGAAAATGGTCGGTGAAAAGGTAAAAATAACTGTTCCTGCCGGAAAAATTGAATTTGAAATTGTAGAAATAAGTCGTTAAAATAGATCCAATGGCATCAGTCTTCTCAAAAATTGTAAGTGGGGATATCCCCTCTCATAAAGTCGCCGAAACGCTGGAGTACCTGGCATTTCTGGATGTCAACCCACTGGTTAAAGGGCATGTACTGGTGATTCCAAAGATTGAAGTCGACTATGTCTTTGACCTTGACAGTGAAAACTATGTAGGCCTGATGCTTTTCGCCCGGATCGTTGCCAAAGGCCTGAAAAAAGCAATTCCATGCCTGCGGGTGGGTGTAGCCGTCGTAGGCCTGGAGGTGCCTCATACCCATATTCACCTGATCCCTCTTAATTCTATGGATGACATGAATTTCAACCGTCCAAAACTGGAACTTACTGAAGAGGAACTGGACGAAATCGCCAGTCAGATCCGGGCCGAACTGTAAGAAACTATTTAATTCTTTTAAGGTTGTCTTTAGCGAAAGCATCCCAGCCGGAGTAACTATTCTTATTTCCTGCGCTACCTGTTTTCTGGAAAGAATGGCATAAAGCTACAGCAAGGCCGTCTGTAGCATCTAAAAATGCCGGAGTTTCTGTAAACTCAAGCAGTGTTTTTAGCATTGCACCTACCTGTTCTTTTGACGCATTACCGTTCCCTGTAATAGATTGTTTTATCTTGCGCGGTGAGTATTCAAATATGGGGATACTCCTCGATAAGGCTGCCGCCATGGCCACTCCCTGAGCTCTGCCAAGCTTCAACATAACCTGAATATTCTTTCCGTAAAAAGGGGCTTCTATCGCTAAGCAGTCAGGATGATACTGATCAATCAATAGCACTGTTCTTTCAAAGATATGTTTTAATTTATGCGGGTGATCATCCAGGTGGTCGAGCTTCACCACTCCCATACACACAAGGTCAGCCTTATTTTTCACTTCCTTTACTATTCCATAGCCCATAATACTGGTTCCCGGGTCTATACCCAGAATGATCCGCTCGTTTACTTTCTCTCTTAACATCACCCAATATTAGCAAATTGTGCGCAAAGCTTGTTTCATTCGGGTAAAGCTTTTTTATTAACATTGTAGAAAGAATTCCCTTGAATAGCAGACAAAAGAAAAACTTAAGTATTATTATTAAGATTGCCGTTCTGGTATTGGCATTCGCTTTTATTTTCAATAAACTAAGCAATAACCAGAGTGTCAGTGACTTTAGGGAATTGAGTCGTTCTTTATCTCCTGTTAGAGTTTACCTGATATTGCTTCTTTTGTTTTTATTGATGCTGCTGAACTGGTTTACCGAAGCACTTAAGTGGCA
>CAZFQV010000171.1:4833-5727 GCA_964521175.1 uncultured Sphingobacterium sp. | reverse complement strand
GAGCTTTATATCGGCAAAGCATACATAGGACCACGTGAGACGAAGTTGACTGAGCCGTTGGCTCATCAAGATGCCGCAAAAGCCCTGAACGACAAAGACGCCCAATTATTCCTGGCGTTCGGAGATGCTTATCGCGCACAAGAGAAAAACAGTGAGGCTTTTAGCGCTTATCGCACAGCCTATGACCTTGATAAAACTTTATTGAGATCTAAGGTAGAATTGGGAAAAATCAACAAACTGTCCAAAGCTTATCCTGAATCGATCGCAGAGTACAATAGTGTGATAGCATTGGATCCATCTTACGGTCCTGCCTATCGGGAATTGGCTGAGGCTTATTACCAGTGGGCTAATACCTCCCAAAAAGAGTATGAAGGCCGGATCGACCAAGCGCTTAAGTATTATGAAAAATATATGGATTTAACAGACCGCTCGCTGGATTCGCGTTTACGTCATGCCGACTTCCTTTATTTAGCCAAAGATTTTAAAGCTTTGGAAGCCGAAGCGAAAGAAATGGCAAAAATGGACAAGGTAAATCCCAGAGTTCTCCGTTACCTCGCTTATTCTGCCTACGAGAATGGTAATTATGCATCAAGTGCTGTTGCGTTAAAGGATTTTATAAGTAAGGTTGAACCGGAACGTATTATTTCGCAAGATTATTTATATCTCGGTAAGGCGCTTATGCAGGATACCAGCAAAATGGATGAGGCAATAGTAAATATCACCAAAGCTGTGGAGATGGATTCAACTAATGCAGCCATTATGGGTGAGATTGGTAAGAACCTGTATGACGCAAAAAAATACGCAGATGCTGCAAAAGCATACGAGATATCGATATTGAATCCTGAACGCTCCTTACTTGATTACTACTATTTAGGCTTATCTTATTATTTCGAT
>CAZFQV010000171.1:0-4823 GCA_964521175.1 uncultured Sphingobacterium sp. | reverse complement strand
GAATGCTGATCTAAATCCTCCGAAAGACTTGCTTGTTAAAGCTGATTCTGCCTTCAGTTATCTGGTACAGCGTTCGCCGACTACACAGGGTGCGTGGCAATACAGAGGTCGTATTAATCGTTTATTGGATGATGTAGATGATTCACAAGGACTCGGTGTCCCGTTTTATGAAAAATACGTAGATATCGTCACTGTTGAAAAGCCAGAGCTTGCTGAGAAGAGTGTACCTGGCCTTATCGAGGCCTACTCCTATCTGGGGTCGGTAGCAGCGAGAAAGGATGCTAATAATGAGAAAGCCAATGAATATTTTAATAAGGTGTTGGCCCTCGACCCGAACAATACTACAGCCCAACAAGCTATCAAGGCTATTGAAGGAAGTAAATAGTAAAGAAGAATAAATAATTTGGAAGCCCCTGAACTTTGTTTAGGGGCTTCTTTTGTTTATCTTTGCAGTATAATTATAATGTAATGGAGGCTCAGAGCACTGCGGTTGATTATCTGCCGATTATATTTCAAATTCTCGTGGCGGGAGGGTTTGTTGCACTAACCATGTCAATCACCCATCTTATTGGTCCTAAACGTAAAACCTCAGACAAATTAACTGCTTTCGAATCGGGCGTCGAATCGATTGGCAACGCGCGACAACCATTTTCTATTAAGTATTTTCTGGTTGCCATCCTGTTTGTACTGTTTGACATCGAGGTAATATTTATGTATCCCTGGGCTGTGAATTTCAGAGATTTCGGGGTAAGCGGACTCATAGAGATGTTCGTCTTTATGGGCATGCTCCTGCTCGGCTTCATTTATATTATTAAGAAAAAGGCTCTTGATTGGGAATAACATTTAGACTGTTTCTAAATAATGGTTTAAATAATTGAAAACGTTAATTTTCTTAAATTTGGAGCTCAATTTAGACTTGTCTGAATTGAGCTTTTTCAATTGAAAAGTATATGAGTGATGTTAAGTTTGTAGAGGCCCCTCCAGGGGTCGAAGGGTCTGGTTTCTTCGCAACATCAATGGAGAAGGTAGTGGGGTTGGCACGTTCACATTCTTTATGGCCTCTGCCGTTTGCTACTTCCTGCTGTGGAATTGAGTTTATGGCAACGATGGGCTCTCACTATGATTTTGCCCGTTTCGGTTCAGAAAGGCCCAGTTTTTCTCCTCGTCAGGCCGATCTGCTTATGGTCATGGGGACTATCGCCAAGAAAATGGGACCAGTATTAAAACAAGTATACATACAAATGGCCGAACCGCGCTGGGTTATCGCTGTTGGCGCTTGCGCCAGTAGTGGAGGTATATTCGACACCTATTCGGTGTTGCAGGGTATCGATGAGATTATACCCGTTGACGTGTATGTGCCGGGTTGTCCCCCCCGGCCGGAAGCCATAATAGACGGATTTAATAAAATTCAGGAGTTGGTAAAAAGCGAGTCACTTCGCCGGAGAGACTCTCCTGAATATAAGGAATTACTAAATAGATACGGAATCCAGTAATGGGTAAACTAACCAACCAGTTGCTTATACAAAGCATAACTTCACGTTTTGGAGATCGAATTTCTATCCCGACAGAACCATTCGGCTTGCTGACTTTCGAAACGTCGGCCGACGATATTCGGGAAGTATTGCAGTTTTTAAAGGAAGATAGTGAGCTAGACTTTAATTATTTGACCGATATCACCGGGATACATATCCCTGAACAGCAATTGTCTATTGGGGTAATTTACCACCTGCATAGTTTACGAAATAATGTTCGGGTGAGAATAAAGGTATTTTTAGATGAGCAGGCCCCGAAGGTACCAACTGCCACAGTTTTCTGGGAGGGTGCTAATTGGATGGAACGCGAGACCTATGATTTTTACGGAATCATTTTCGAAGGGCATCCGAATTTGGTTCGTATTTTAAATGTAGATGATATGACTGTCTTTCCAATGAGAAGAGAATACCCTTTGGAAGACCCGAACCGTGTTGATAAAAAAGATTATTTCTTTGGAAGATGACAAATCACCCGATATTTACAGATAACGATCCTCAAAAGGAAACCACCACTTTAAACCTGGGGCCTACCCATCCCGCAACGCACGGTGTTTTTCAGAACGTGTTGGAGATGGACGGTGAGAGAATAGTGAGTGGAGTTTCTACCATTGGTTATATTCATCGTGCGTTCGAAAAGATCGCCGAGCATCGTCCGTTTTACCAAATCACGCCCCTTACTGATCGCATGAACTATTGTTCTTCCCCTATAAACAATATGGGTTGGCATATGACGGTCGAAAAGCTATTGGGTATCCAAACTCCAAAGCGCGTCGATTATTTGCGCGTTATTGTCATGGAGTTGGCGCGTATCACTGATCATCTGGTTTGCAACGGGATTTTAGGCGTGGACACCGGTGCGTTTTCCGGCTTTCTTTATCTCATGCAGGAAAGGGAGCATATCTATGAAATCTATGAAGAGATCTGCGGTGCACGCTTGACGACTAATATCGGTCGTATTGGTGGTTTTGAACGAGATTTCAATGACATCGCCTTTGCAAAACTCAGGAAGTTTCTAAAAAAATTCCCTCCTATACTCAAAGAATTCGAGGACTTATTTAACCGTAACAGGATCTTTATTGAACGGACATCCGGAGTAGCAGCTGTTACTCCTGAGGTAGCATTGAATTATAGCTGGAGTGGTCCTATTTTGCGGGCTACGGGTGTAGATTATGATGTTAGGGCCAACGAGCCTTATTCTTCGTATGAAGATTTTGATTTCGATATTCCGGTAGGAACCACTGGTGATGTATATGATCGCTTTGTGGTACGCAATGAGGAGATGTGGCAGAGCTTGAGAATTATCGAACAGGCCCTGCAAAAAATTGAGAAAGAGCCTAAAGGAGTATTTCATGCCGATGTGCCGGAATTTTATCTTCCGCCAAAAGAGGAAGTGTATTATAGTATGGAAGCTCTTATCTATCATTTTAAAATAGTGATGGGAGAGATTGATTCCCCGAAAACGGAAGTTTATCACGCAGTGGAAGGAGGAAACGGAGAGTTAGGGTTTTACCTGGTTAATGATGGTGGAAGATCCCCTTACCGCTTGCATTTCCGCAGACCGAGTTTTATAAACTACCAGATGTATGCACCGATGAGTGCGGGTATGTTATTATCGGATGCGATTATAAATATGAGTAGTTTGAACGTAATTGCAGGAGAATTAGATGCTTAGCATAAACGAACATAAAGATATAGAGTTTTCGTCAGCGATGATCGCTCAGTTTGACGAGATTATACAACGCTACCCTGCTGGGAAGCAAAAATCGGCATTACTGCCGATTTTGCACATCGTGCAGGCAGAGTACGGATGGCTTAGCCCCGAGATGATGGATCGGGTTGCTGCTTTCCTGGATATTCAACCAATCGAGGTGTACGAGGTGGCTAGTTTTTATACCATGTATTTTCTTCAGCCGCCGGGTAAGTATGTGCTTGAAGTTTGTCGCACCGGACCCTGCTGTCTGGTAGGCGCTGAGAAGATCATGGAACATTTGGAGAAAACGCTGGGCGTGAAGGAAGGAGAAGTTACTCCTGACGGTATGTTTAGCTGGAGAGGGGTAGAATGTCTGGCTGCCTGCGGCATGGCTCCGGTCTTACAGATCGGCCCTGAGTATACCTATTATGAGAATTTGACAGAGGAGAGTGTGGATCAGTTGATCGAAACTTTAAAGAATAAGAGCTGAGGAGAAGGACTTGACTGATAAGATGTGAATCTATCGATCTTATGTCTGTGATCCTATATCTATATAACAATGGCGCGTAAACTATTATTAGAACATATTAATGTCCCTGGGATAAATACTATCGAGGTATATCGCCAGCATGGAGGATATCGTTCGGTTGAAAAAGCCCTTAAAAGCATGTCGCCAGAAGCGGTGGTCGAAGAAGTGAAGGCTTCTGGATTGCGCGGGCGTGGTGGGGCTGGCTTCCCTACCGGTATGAAATGGAGCTTTCTGGCTAAGCCTGAAGGAATAGAGAGATACCTGGTGTGCAATGCTGATGAGTCAGAGCCGGGAACATTCAAAGACCGCTATTTGATGAGTTATATCCCCCATTTGTTGATCGAGGGGATGATTGTTTCAAGCTTTGCTTTGGGTGCCAGAAACTCTTATATCTATGTCCGTGGAGAGATGATGCCCCAAATCAGGATATTGGAGCGTGCAATTGCTGAAGCGAAGAGCGCGGGTTTCTTAGGCAGGAATATATTAGGCTCGGGTTATGACCTGGAGTTATATGTTCAGCCGGGTGGTGGTGCTTATATTTGTGGAGAGGAAACAGCATTGATTGAGTCTCTGGAAGGGAAACGTGGAAATCCAAGGATTAAGCCTCCTTTTCCGGCAATCTCGGGCGTCTGGAATTGTCCGACAGTGGTTAATAATGTAGAAACTATCGCTGCGGTGGTACCAATCATCAATGATGGCGCCGCTGAATATGCCAAGATAGGGATCGGGAGAAGTACCGGCACTAAACTGATATCTGCTTCGGGAAACCTGGTAAAGCCGGGGGTTTATGAGATAGATCTTGGGGTTCCTGTAGAAGAGTTTATTTACTCAGACGAATATTGCGGGGGGATTGCAAATGGCAAACGATTGAAGGCGGTAGTAGCCGGAGGCTCTTCAGTGCCTATTCTTCCTGCTAATCTGACTCTCAAAACTATTAAAGGCGAAACCAGATTAATGACCTACGAATCGCTTGCTGACGGAGGATTCCAAAGTGGCACGATGCTAGGTTCCGGAGGCTTTATTGCCTTTGATGAGGATCAGTGTATCGTGCGGAATACCTGGAATTTTTCAC
>CAZFQV010000170.1:0-5742 GCA_964521175.1 uncultured Sphingobacterium sp. | reverse complement strand
TAAAAAATTAGCGATCGTACTTTCGGGAGATGTGGCTTGCAGCAACTCGATCTTGGATTCACCTACCTTAAAAAATCCGGTGATTACCTGTTCCGACTCTATTTCTTCCCTCTTATAGCTCTCATATCCCAATAGCCGTTGATATAAAAGCGAGGCATCATCCAGATTCGCGACGGCGATGCCTATATGCTCGATCTTGTTCATAATACTATTTTATGGCATAAAAATGACCATTTTATCACTATAAGCCTACACGATTCTGACAATTACTGCAAAAAATTATTAGTATCTTTGTAACATCAGAATAACAAATATTAAATACTAAAAAATGAATTTGCCGATATACTTAGATAACAATGCTACTACCCCCATGGATCCCCGTGTTCTGGATGCTATGCTACCTTTTTTCAATGCTAAATTTGGAAACGCAGCAAGCAGGAATCACGCTTTCGGATGGGCTGCGGAAGAAGCTGTTGATTATGCACGCGAGCAGGTTGCGAGCCTGATAGGGGCTAGTGAAAAAGAGATCATCTTTACATCTGGCGCTACAGAGTCTGACAACCTTGCGATCAAGGGTGTATTCGAGATGTATAAAGAAAAAGGCAATCATATTATTACCTGTGCAACTGAGCATAAAGCAGTATTAGACGCATGCAAGCACGTGGAAAAGCTGGGCGGAACGGTAACCTACCTTACTGTAAAAGAGGATGGACTTGTCGATCTCGATCAGTTGGAAGCTGCTTTTACTGATAAAACGATTCTCGTTTCTATCATGTATGGCAATAATGAAATCGGAGTAATCCAGCCTATCAAAGAAATTGCAGCCATAACTCATAAGCACGGGGCTCTGTTCATGACGGATGCAACACAGGCAGTAGGTAAGATTCCCGTTAATGTAATTGAAGACGGAATTGACCTTATGGCATTCTCAGCACATAAAATGTATGGCCCTAAAGGTGTCGGAGCTTTATACGTACGACGTAAAGGTCCCAGGGTTAAAGTTACGGCTCAAATGGACGGAGGAGGCCACGAACGGGGTATGCGCTCCGGAACACTGAATGTTCCCGGAATAGTAGGTTTTGGGAAAGCCTGCGAGCTTTGCCGGCTGGAGATGGATGAAGAGGCAAAACGGCTGTCTGCTTTACGCGATAGACTGCAAGCCTCTCTGACGGTACTTGAAGAAAGCTACGTCAACGGAAATCAGGAACACCGTCTTCCGCACGTAGCAAACATCTCCTTCAAGTACGTAGAGGGAGAGGGATTAATGATGGCGATGAAAGATCTGGCAGTATCTTCAGGGTCTGCATGTACATCCGCATCGCTGGAGCCATCATACGTACTGAAGAGCTTAGGCTTGTCTGATGACTTGGCACACTCTTCGATCCGTTTCGGACTGGGTCGTTTTACGACTGATGAGGAGGTTGATTTTGCTATCGAGCAAACTAAAAAAGCGGTCAACCATCTTCGGGAGCTTTCTCCACTGTGGGAAATGTTTAAGGAAGGTATCGATCTGGATAAGATCGAATGGGCAGAACACTAAGATTTAGGCTCACAATCAATGCCTGGATTATGAAAAAGAATATAAAATATTAAAAATAAACTTTCGTTTAATTAATAAACGGCAATAAATTTAAAGAAAATGGCATACTCAGAAAAAGTAATCGATCACTACACCCATCCGCGCAACGTTGGAACACTTGATAAAAGCAGCAACAAGGTTGGAACCGGCTTGGTTGGAGCGCCGGAATGTGGCGACGTTATGCGTCTGCAGATTGAGGTGGATGAGAATCATAATATAACTGATGCAAAATTTAAGACTTTTGGATGCGGATCAGCTATCGCCTCATCTTCCCTGGCAACCGAATGGTTAAAGGGCAGATCTATTGATGACGCAATGAAAATCGACAATATGGATATTGTTGAGGAGCTGGCACTTCCACCGGTAAAAATCCACTGCTCGGTACTTGCAGAAGATGCAATCAAAGCAGCGATCAATGATTATCGTGTTAAAAACGGATTGGGAGCATTTGAAGTGGCTAAATCACATCACTAATCCACAATTAAATTAAAATGGTAACAGTAACCGAAAAAGCAAAAAGTAAAGTAGAGCAGTTGATGCAGGAAAATGGCCTGGATAGTAGCTATTTTCTTCGTGTGTCTGTTCAGGGAGGGGGCTGTTCGGGGTTATCCTATAAAATGGATTTCGATAACGAAGCGAAACCGGGCGACCAGTTCTTCGAAGATCAGGGGGTTCGTTTAACCCTTGATATGAAGTCCTTCCTTTACCTGGCGGGTACCGAGCTGGATTTCTCTGACGGACTGAACGGTAAAGGCTTTAATTTCCATAACCCCAACGCTACCCGTACCTGCGGATGTGGGGAGAGTTTCTCTGTTTAATATTCTCAACGAAGGCTTCCTGCCTTCTAAATAAATACAGAAGGCCCGTACAGGGCCTTCTGTATTTTACCGGTATTCTGTATACTTGTTAAATTATACCGCAAAAGCCCCTTAAATGAACCCGATAACCGATTCCACGACGATCCCATGTCTATTAAGAGATGTGGTTAGTTATGTTCACAATGAAAACAGTACTTTTCTTATTCATAAAGTGCAGGATAAGTGGATGGAAGTTAGTTATAAGGAAGTTCTGCATAAAGCAGATGCTATTTCAGCGTATTTTCTTGGAATGGGTATCCGCAAAGGTGACCGGCTGGGCCTGATCATCGATAACTCCCCCGAATGGGTGTATTACGATCAGGCGCTGCAGCAGATTGGTGGGGTAAACGTATCCATTTATCCTACCCTGCCGGAAGCAGAGACAGAGTATATTATTAAGGACTCCGGAATTAAGACCATTCTTTGCGGAAACCCTTTCCTTTTTAAAAAAATACAAAGAATTGCCAACCGCTGCCCGGATCTGGAACGGATTATTCCGATTTTTGATGATCACGAAAAGCTCATGAGCGGGCCGGCTCTGAATGCGGGAGTGACCAGCCTTGAAAGCCTTATCACCCAAGGGGAAAAATGTCTGGCAGATCATGAAAAACAGATAAGAACGATAAGCAAAGCAATTTTACCTTCCGATATCGCTTCGCTGATTTATACTTCAGGTACCACCGGAATACCTAAAGGGGTGATGCTGACTCATTCAAACTTTGTTCAGAATGTAAAGGTTTGCCTCCAACAGATACCCGTAATCGATCAGAACGAAACCTTCTTATCCTTCCTCCCCCTATCCCATGTCTTTGAACGTACAGCAACCTATCATGTGTGCTGCGCCAAAGGCTGCAAGATTGCCTTCGCTCAAAGTCTGGAGCTACTGGCAAGAAACATGGCGGAGGTGAAGCCAACGGTCATGAGCTGTGTACCCCGCCTGTTGGAACGCATTCACGACAAAGCCATGAAAAGTGGCACTGCCGATGGTGGAATCAAGGCGAACATATTCCTCTGGGCAATAGATACGGGGAAAAAATATAGAGAAGTCAAAGAGGCCGGCAATAATCCGGGTTTCTTTCTTAGCACAAAAAAGGCGCTCGCAGAAAAGCTGGTATTCAGCAAGATCAAAGAAAAAACAGGTGGACGCCTGAAGTTTATGATATCCGGAGGCGCAGCACTGCCGAAAAATGTAGGCGAATTTTTCGGGAACCTCGGAATCAAAATACTCGAGGGCTTCGGCCTAACAGAAACTTCACCGGTTATGTCGGTAACCGAATACCACCGACAGGTCTATGGCACCGTGGGCCGTATCATCCCCGGAATAGAGGTTGCCATTCAGGATGTGGAAAGCAAGCAGCTAATTACTATACAAACGCACCATACTTTCCAGGAAGAGTTCGAATGTCCTGAAGGCGAGATCATCGTGAGGGGGCATTGTGTTATGAAAGGTTACTGGAATAAGCCGGAAGAGACCGCAGAGGTCATAGATAAAAATGGCTGGTTCCATACCGGGGATATCGGACGATTTTATAAAGGTAACCTGCAAATCACTGACCGAATTAAAAATATGCTGGTGAATGCCTACGGTAAAAACATCTATCCTACGCCGGTTGAAAACACCTATTTAAAAAGCCCGAAGATCGAGCAGGTATTTCTTATTGGTGATAAACGAGAATATGTAACGGCCATCATCATCCCATCCAGGGATGGTCTGCAAGAAGCGTTCAGTCTGACCGACGACTTCTTCCAGGAGAAGGATCCGTTCATTGAAAACCCGGAAATCATCGCCTGGCTGGAAGAAGATATTAAAAAGCATTCCCCTGAGCTGGCAAAATTCGAAAGATTAAGGTCATTTATCGTGAAGAGAAATCCTTTTAATATCGATGAAGGCGAGATCACGCCTACCATGAAGCCGAAAAGGAAATTCATTGAAAAAAAGTATGCTGATCGGATTAATGAGATGTACAGGAGCACAGCAGAGTAGAGAAGGCAGGGGCAAGATGCTCGCGCCAGCACAGAAATACCCGGCCGACCTTTTGACATACATTCTCTTGTAATATATACCCGGAACAGCTCCTTTTTTCTATTTTTGCAGAAATAACACCAACATGAGTATCGGATTATCTGAACAAGAAATTTACCGCCGCGAAGCGATGGCAGAACTTCGCAAGCTGGGTATCGACCCCTATCCTCCGGAGGCCTTTGAGGTCAACGTGAATGCTCAGGATATTAAGGAAAACTACGAGCGAGACAAAACCTCTTATAAAAACATACGATTTGCAGGAAGGATTATGAGTCGCCGAATTATGGGAAGCGCGTCCTTTGTCGAGCTACAAGATTCTACGGGTCGTATTCAAGCTTATCTTAACCGGGACGAGATTTGTCCTGGTGACGATAAAACACTCTACAATACCGTGTTTAAAAAGCTACTGGATATCGGCGACTTTATTGGAGTAAGCGGTTATGTCTTTACGACCAAAACCGGTGAGATTTCCATCCACGTCAGTGAGATGAAAGTTCTTTCAAAATCGCTGAAGCCCCTTCCCATAGTAAAACGGGATGATGAAGGCCATATTTACGATGGATTTACCGATCCTGAATTACGTTATCGCCAGCGCTATGTGGATCTTACCGTCAATCCCGAATACAAAAAAATATTTATCAGCCGCTCGAAAGTCATCAATACCATGCGGACTTATTTTGATGAGCAGGGATGGATGGAAGTTGAAACTCCCATCCTGCAGCCCATCCACGGAGGAGCTGCTGCCCGTCCGTTCAACACCCACCACAATGCGCTCGATATGCCGCTCTATCTGCGTATTGCCAATGAACTTTACCTGAAACGACTAATTGTAGCGGGCTTCGACGGGGTATATGAATTCGGCAAGATGTTCCGTAATGAGGGAATGGACCGCACGCACAATCCTGAATTTACTTCCATGGAGATCTACGTAGCCTATAAGGATTATATCTGGATGATGGCTATGGTGGAAGAATGCCTGGAGAAAGTTGCACTTGCCGTACACGGTAAAACTCTGGTGCCTTTCGGAGCACATGAAATAGATTTCGCCGGCCCTTATGAGCGCTTATCCATGTATGATTCTATCGAGAAATATACAGGGATCGATGTCTCTGCAATGGACGAAGATGCCCTACGCAATACCTGCAAGAACCTTAATATTCAGATAGATCCGAGCATGGGGCGGGGTAAATTGATTGACGAAATCTTCAGTGAGAAAGTCGAATCAAATTTGATTCAGCCTACCTATATTACCGATTACCCTATCGAGAGGACACCTCTTGCAA
>CAZFQV010000169.1:5133-5746 GCA_964521175.1 uncultured Sphingobacterium sp. | reverse complement strand
CTGACGAAATCTTCAGGGAGAAAGTCGAATCAAATGTGATTCAGCCTACCTATATTACCGATTACCCTATCGAGAGGACACCTCTTGCAAAGAAGCACCGCAGCCAGGAAGGATTAGTCGAGCGGTTTGAGTTATTTGTGATGGGTAAAGAGATTGCTAATGCTTATACCGAATTGAACGACCCCATTGACCAGCGTGAACGCCTGGAGGAGCAGCTTGTCCTGGCAGGTCGCGGCGATGAAGAGGCAATGGCCATGGATGAAGATTTTTTACGGGCTTTAGAATATGGCATGCCACCGACATCCGGACTCGGCATTGGGATTGACCGGCTGGTGATGCTGATGACCAATCAGAATACCATTCAGGAAGTTCTTTTCTTCCCGCAGATGAGGCCTGAAAAAAAAGTTAAGGGACCCTCAACAGCGGATTTTACGGCCATAGGCGTACCTGCCGAATGGGTTCCCGCACTCTTCAAAATGGGCTTCAAATCGGTAGAAGAACTTAAAGCAGGCAATCCAAATAAAGTATTCAATGACCTTGGCGGAATGCGGAAGAAAATGAAACTGGATATCGCGATGCCGTCAAAGGAAAGCGTAATGGAATGGTTTAGTTA
>CAZFQV010000169.1:0-5123 GCA_964521175.1 uncultured Sphingobacterium sp. | reverse complement strand
AACAATAAGATAACATATTCATAAAGGCCATTTTACCTATAGTAGAATGGTCTTTGTTATTTTTACAAAAATTAAATTTATGATACAGACCTGTTTAGAAATCACGGATCAGGAATACCTGATTAAGCTACCAAAAAAAGATTTCAATATCACCCTGATCCATCAGCTCCTAAAGCGAATTCATGCAGAACAATTTGTTCCTACCTCTGCCGACGACGAATCCGACGATATTATCAGCAGGAACCTCCCTATGAAGGCTGAATTAAGGTTTGACGATTTACGCGACAAATAAATATTAGAATCTCCTTCCGGAAGGGCTTTGTTGAATAACGGTACGATCGAGCTGCCCCATCTGCTCTTTCATCATCTTAATCTGATCAGCAAGCAACTTATTCTTATCTGCCTTCTTAGCTTCCTGAAGATACTGGGTCGCTTCTCTTTTGTTTCTTTTAGCCATGGCAATACCCGCAAGGCTTAATTTGGCAAGAGCGACATTATGTTCCATCGTCATCCCAAAGTTCAATGCTCTTTTAAAATATTTCTCCGATTGAAGGGGAGCCGTTCTTGACTCGATGAGGCCTATCAACAGATTATAGTATCCATGTTGCCCTTTGAATAATTCATTTTCATAATCTTTAATCTTCTTGAGCCATATCGAAGCTTTATCCATATTATCTTTCCGCAAGTAATACTGAGCGATCAACATTTTCTCGTTAAAAAGAAATGTAACTCCTATTAGAATAGCTAAAAATATCAGGAGTATCCCCCAGACCCAATACTATTGCTGCAACTATCAATCTGATGTAATTAGGCATTATCTTCTTATCCTTTAAATTTGTTGCAAATATCCGTTTATTTAAATGTTTAACCAATATTTATCGAAGAAATATGCCTGTTCAAATAGAAGAAAGCTGGAAAAGAGTTCTAAAGGATGAATTCGAAAAAGATTATATGAAAACCTTGAAGGCCTTTCTTCAAAATGAAAAGCTGCTGGGGAAAACTATCTATCCGCCGGCGAACTTAATATTTAATGCCTTTGAGCATACCCCATTCGAGCAGGTAAAAGTCGTAATTCTCGGCCAGGATCCTTATCATGGTCAGAATCAGGCGCATGGTCTGTCCTTCTCCGTGCAAAAAGGAGTACCTCTGCCCCCTTCGCTGCAAAACATTTTCAAAGAACTTCAGCAGGAGTTTCATGACTTTGAATATCCTGCCGATGGCGACCTGAGCCCTTGGGCAGATCAGGGAGTATTGCTGCTCAATGCAACGTTAACAGTCGGGGCTGGCAAGGCCGGCTCCCACCAAAAACGTGGATGGGAGGAGTTTACTGACAATATAATCCGGACACTTTCAGAGCAAAGGACAGGGATCATATTTCTATTATGGGGAAAGTATGCCCAGGCCAAAGCTAATCTGATTGATAACCAAAAACACCAGATCTTAATGTCTCCACACCCATCTCCCTTTTCCGCTTATAGCGGCTTTTTTGGTAATAACCATTTTAAGAAAGTGAATGAGATTCTGGAAAAGGAAGGAAAGAAAGCAATTAACTGGCAGATATGCTGATGAGCAAATATTTAAATTAGAAAATAAATATTGGCCCATTGCGGTTTGCAGTCCTAAATATCGCTGGCAAATCTGCTGATCTGCCCATTCACTAATTTGCTAATTAATTAATACTCCAAAGGCACCGTCGGCTCCTTCTTGCTGGTGGACATGATCATCATGGTCTGAAAAGTTTTTACTACAGATATCTTGCTGATCTTATCCATGATCACCCGTTCATACGCTTTAATGTCCTTAACATAAACCTTTAACAGAAAATCGCATTGCCCCGTTACGTGATGACATTCAGTGACTTCTTTTATTGAGGCTATTTCTTCGAGAAAAACCTGAATGGTATTATTTTTATGAAAGTCTAATTGAATCTGAATAAAAGTCTTAATACCCAGTCCGAGTAGCTCTTCATCTACCAATGCATGATAACTCTTGATGTATTTTGCCTGTTCCAGCTTTCTAACCCGCTCGAGGGTAGGTGCCGGCGACAAACCTATTTCATGCGATAACTGTAAATTGGTAATACGTCCGTTCTCCTGGAGTATCTTCAGGATCTTAAGATCTATTTTATCAAGTTCAAATACCATAATAGCAACAAAAATAAAGTTATTAATAAAAATACCAAATATTATTCCATGAACACGCGATATTTTTAGCAATAATTTTTAATTAATAATTTAGATTAATCTAAATTATTAATTAGATTTGCTTAATTAGCTATGGATACACATTCATTCACTGAGGAAAACTACCTCAAGGCCATCTACCATCTGAGCGGCTCCAATCATACCGTAGTCAGCACCAACGGTATTGCTGAGGTGACCAATACTAAAGCAGCTTCTGTAACCGATATGCTTCGGAAGCTTTCCGAGAAAAGGCTTATTAACTATGTAAAATATCAGGGGGTAACTTTAACCGAGACGGGCAGGAAGGCGGCGCTAAACATCATCCGGAAGCATCGGCTTTGGGAAGTGTTTTTAGTAGAAAAATTAGGGTTTAAATGGGATGAGGTGCATGATATCGCGGAGGAGTTGGAGCACATCAGCTCTGAGGCACTTATTGACAGGCTCGATGATTTTCTGGGTAACCCAACTGCTGATCCTCACGGGGATCTGATCCCCGACAGAACCGGTAACTTCAAGCACCGGAAGATGGTTAAGGTCTCTGAGTTGGGTCTGAATGAACAGGGTACAATATCGGGAGTAAATGAGCATTCCTCGGTCTTCCTGAAGCATCTCGAGAAAACAGGCCTGACATTAGGTACAGTAATAACGATCTGCGAGGTGAATGAATTTGACGGTTCCGTCATCCTTAAGGCAGGGGATCTCGAAGAAAGGACAATCAGTCGGGAGGTCGCTAAAAACATACTGGTCATATTATGAATCGACGTGAGTCATTAAGCGAGGTACACGGCACGGTAAATACTTCAGGAAAAACCGGTTGGAGGAAGCTCATGGCCTTCATAGGGCCTGCCTATCTGGTAAGCGTGGGGTATATGGATCCCGGCAACTGGGCAACCGACATCGCCGGCGGAAGCCAGTTTGGTTACCAGCTGATATGGGTTTTGCTCATGTCAAACCTCATCGCGCTGTTGTTGCAATCATTAAGCGCCCGGCTCGGCATCGTACAGGGGCTGGATCTGGCGCAGGCCTCACGAAATGCTTATCCTTCGTATATAAATTTTCCTTTATACGTGTTAGCACAGGTGGCTATCATTGCATGTGACCTGGCTGAAATCATTGGTATGGCCATCGGTTTAAACTTGCTGTTTGGTCTGCCCTTAATCTGGGGGATCTCGATAACGATACTAGATACCCTGTTGCTCTTGTTTCTGATGAATAAAGGCATGCGGATCATGGAGGTATTTATCGTTTCCATGGTATTTATCGTAGGAATCTCTTTCCTTGCCGAAATGTTTATTGTCGAGCCTATCGCGGGGGAAGTACTTTCAGGACTTAAGCCTTCTATACTTTCGGGGAATGCTTTGTATATCGCAATTGGCATTATTGGAGCGACCGTGATGCCCCACAACTTATACCTGCATTCCTCCCTGGTTCAAACCAGGAAGATCGAGCGTACCACTAAAGGCATTAAGGAGTCTTTGAAATTCAACCTGATCGACACCACCATCGCCCTAAATTTGGCCTTCTTTGTCAACGCAGCGATTTTAATTCTATCGGCCGCGGCTTTTTATAAAAATGGCTTGTTTGAAGTAGCCGAAATACAAGATGCGTACAAGCTTCTCGAACATATTTTTGGCTCACTCGCTCCTACCCTTTTTGCAGTCGCCCTGATTGCCTCCGGCCAAAGCTCGACCATCACCGGCACCCTGGCCGGACAAATCGTGATGGAGGGGCATCTAAACCTGAGGATACAGCCCTGGATCAGGCGTCTGCTGACCCGACTGCTAGCTATTGTGCCGGCGTTCTTTACAATCTTACATTTCGGGGAAGACGCACTGGGAGCACTGCTGGTGCTCAGCCAGGTGGTGCTAAGTCTGCAGTTAGGCTTCGCAGTTATTCCGCTGATTCATTTCAACTCAGACAAAAGTCGGATGAAAGAATTTGCGATCAAAAATTGGGTTAAGATCCTTGCCTGGACGAGCGCACTAATTATCGTAGGCCTGAATGTGCAATTGGTATATCAGGAAGTTACCGACTGGATTGGTACCGCAGGAGATGAGGTCTGGACAATCTATTTATTCGTAATCCCACTTATCGTAATTATTACGTTCCTGCTGCTCTACGTGTTTATTATGCCGTTTATCAGGAAGGACAGGGAAGTAAGTTCCAAAATTCCCCATGGCGAGGCTCTGGAAATTGAGCATGTAGAACAAGTTCATTATAAAGCAATCGGTATTACCCTGGATTTCTCCAGGAATGACCGGAATACGATCCGTCATGCTCTCATCCAGGGTGGCAAAGACGCTGAATACCTGCTGATCCATATCGTGGAAACTGCAGGAGCGCAGTTCCATGGCGAAAAGGTGATGGATCTGGAAACCCAAATTGATACCGAAAACCTTGAAAAGTATAGAAAGAACCTGAAAGAGTTGGGCTACCATTCAAAGATTTCAATCGGATACGGCACGGCTGCGAAGGCGATCTCCAAAATTGTGAAAGCAGAAAATATGGACCTCTTAGTAATGGGAGCGCACGGACATAAAGGACTGAGTGACTTCATTCTGGGCACCACATTGGACAGGGTCCGGCATAATGTAAATATTCCAATACTGATCATTAACTAGAAAGCCGTATTCCCCATCGTCTCTCCATAGCCTCCCCGTGCCTGACACGGAGCCTCCTGACTAAAAGATCTACAAAATCGTATTGATGCCGGCTATGTACTCAGTGCCTCCCATGCCTCCACTAACTCCAGAGAAAGACGTATGCAGGAAATCTACTTAGCAATAAATGGGGAGATCCCGGGTCTGTGCCCGGGAAGGACATTTGAAGTGCAGGAAAATTACATCAGGGTAGGACTTACCATGAGGAGATTCCCGGAGCAAATCAAATAAAGTCTCATCGTGAGGAGGGCCCGGAGCAGGTCCGGGAAGACTCCGAAAT
>CAZFQV010000168.1:0-5752 GCA_964521175.1 uncultured Sphingobacterium sp. | reverse complement strand
ACATTCACCACACATTTGCCGCCATCCTTAAAAATATCTAAACTTATATTTCCAAGGTTAAAATAAACATCTCCACCCTTGCTGGTTTCATTATAAAGAAACGGGTCTAACATCCACATTTCGATAAATTCAATATTCAGAGATTCAAAGTCATTGGTCTCTAACTTTCTGAAAATCCCGCCCCAGCGACTCCTTGGATTAGTGAGCGTCCCATCACCATTAAGACCCGTCGTCGTGAAATTATATGGTCCTCTTACATTTGGATAATAGGCCAGATCGAGTGTCGGCAAAATAATGGCCTGGCCGGTAGGGGATTCCTTGAATGGAAAAACCTCACGCTCGTACACCTGACGGACATAATGATTGGACAACTCTTGCTTATCCTTCTTAATATTAGGCGGGGTAAAAGAATTTCCGCTTAGGTAAAAAATGGGATCGACATTATAAAAGGCAAGTCTGGCTCGGTTATACCCATAGGCGAGATCATTGACCAGCTGAGACTCAGGAAAAAGCTGCGGCGTAGATGCTATCTGCCATGAAATCGCACTTTTAATATCAATAAGCGATCTACTTGCCTCGAAGTCGTCCAGATAACTGGCTCCATTTCTCCCCCCTGCGAAATTGAGTGCCCTGGGGTGGCCGGGAATTAAATTCGCATATTCTCCACTGAAGGTAAGTGTAGATCCTTCCTTAGTATTGATGAATGGGATTTTATCAACCATCCGGGTGAGCCAACGGGAATCAGAGCTATAGTTTGCATCGAGTCCCCAGATGGTATTTGAGATAGCTTCGTCTCCGATATTGACTTTCTGCGTAAGCGGCTTTTCCGTCAAATTCATAAATGTAGCCCCCAGATTAAGCTTATTGCTTAATCGGTAATCAAACCTGGAACCTACCAGCGAGCGCTGCTGCAAGCCAAAGAGTTCGTTATTTTCCATCTTAATACGGATCTGCTGGCCCGAGTTAAGTAGTGACTGATTGAGAATCCGGACGATCCCAATATTATAATCGACCGTAAAATCAACTCCCTCCTGCAAAGGCATCGTTCCGGCAACTACCTGCACTGAGCCCTGAGGGATATTAATGGCATTGAGCTGGAACTCGGATCCCGATTGCGATTGATAAGTACCCCGAATCTGATACCTGTTCAGCCGTGAAAATAATTGCTGTGCAGCAACTTTAGTCGAATCGTACAATGGCTGAAAGACATATTTATCGATCAGGTTCTGCTCGGATACCGGGTCAAAACGCGCGGCCAGATCTGATCCGAAAGGCTCCACCAATGGGAAAGTAACTCGCCCATTTTGGGGATCAATGGTTATTCCCTCCAGGAAATCAAAAAAACCATCCGGGCGACGATCATTCTGTTGATTCAAATTATCCAGCCCCGTGAGCTGCAGCCATAACTTTCCGTTCGTCTTATTCCCTTCGGTAATAAGCGGTGTTTCCACTCCGGTGTCTTCACCCAGACGAAAGATATTGAGACGGAAGTCGTTAGGCCCGATCTGATAGGCACCCAGCGAATAGATGTTCTTCATCATCAGATCCCAGGTAGGCAAGCTTGTTTTGAGGGTTTCATTTTTTAAAAGCTTCACAAAAAGCACTTCCGGCGTAGAGTTATTTACCGGAATGTCTGTCGAGAACTCTCCCACCTGGTATTCTATGCCATTCAAGGTGTACCTGTAGGCCACCGCCAGCACCTCGTCTGCATTGAGCGAAGTATTCAAAGAAATATATCCGAGGCGCGGGTTCAGGACAAACTCCTTATCGGTGAGATTCCGGGCAAATGTCAATTTAGCGAAATTATCGGTTGCGCCGTTCGCCTGAAAGAATGAAATAGCATCGTTGCTATTGGTCTGCCTGGTGCCAGCGGGCAGTTGTTGCAAAAGGTTATTCGATTGCTGCGGGAATCCAGGACCGTTAAAGCCAGCCGGCGCAACGGAAAATCCAGCACCACCGCTTACCTGAGCCGTATTGAACACGCGATTCTCGCCGAGATCGATTAGAGCCAGCACATCTCTGGAATTAACCGTATTGTTTGCCCGATTCGTTACCCATACTTCAATTTTTGTGATGTTTACACTAGAGTTGATCAGCGGAATATTTGCCAGGGCTCTATTGTAATTGTCTCTGAAATACTGAGCTAAAAAATAATGCTTATTGGCTTCATAATTATCGGCCGAAATACTGAACTCATTCTGTTGCGAGCCATTGGTTATTGTTATCTCTCGCTGCTGTGATTTCTGCTGGGAAAAAACGGTAGTCACATTCATCTTTCCGAACTGCAGCTGCGTCTTCAGTCCGAATAAGGCCTGACTCCCGGAAATAAGAGAGGAGCTCAAAGGAAGGCTTACATTTCCCGCTTCGATCTTTCTAACGATCTCATCATCTCTCCCTGTATAATCGAGTTTAACCTGATTTTCGAAATCGAACTGGGCTTCTGTGTTATAATTTGTCGCGATCCGCAGCTTCTCGCCGATCTGGCCTACTACGTTCATCTGGATTCGCTGCTCAAAATCAAAATTCCCCTGACGCCGTTGCCGCTCATTAAACATAGGGTTTTCATTCCGATTTAATCGTCCGGAAAAGGTGAGATCAGCAGATCCTTGTGGACGAATATCAATGGTAGAACCGCCAAATATCTTCTCAAAGGATTTACTATTTACCTTGACGGACGGAATAAATCCCGGTTCCCTTGCTTCTACAAGCGGAAGTTCCGCAAGTTCCCGCCAATAATTCCTCTTGATGAGCTCATTCTCATACTTTTGATATTGCTCGATGCTTAGATATTGCGGTGCGCGATACAGATGCTCTCCAATCTTTTCGCGAATTATATATCTTCGGGTAACAGGGTCAAACTCAACACTTCTACGAATATTTGAAGGATTGGGAAGAATCACACCTGAAGGCTTTCTCAGCAAGACTGACTTGGAGTCTCTGAATGGATATACCAGGCGGGAGCTATCCTTGCCCGAGGATACATCCTGCGCCATAACGAAGCCCGGTATGAATAACAGGAACAAAAACCTTCTCAAATAAAAAATCACCGCAGCTTTCTTATTTAAATATTCAAATTATAAGCTCTTAAGAGCAACCTTTATCAACTGCTCAACCGTTAAGTTATCTTCAGATCTGGCGGCACTGTCTAGCGCCTTTTCAGCCATGGTTTTCGAAAATCCCAACATAACCAGTGCAGAAAGAGCTTCCTCTTTGGCCGTATGATGGGCCGGCATTGAAATGAGTGTATCAGGGCCTTCCTTTTTAAGCTTGTCCTGCAGCTCGAGAACCATCCTTTGGGCTGACTTTGGCCCGATACCTTTGATGCGCTGGATCAGCGGAACATCTCCTTTAACGATCGCTGTTTGGATCTCTGTCGGCGTTATGGAAGATAATATCATCCTGCCGGTGTTGGGCCCGATTCCCGCCACAGATATCAGATGAAGAAATAATCGCCTCTCCCCTTCGTCGTAAAATCCATACAAGGTGTGAGCATCGTCCTTTACGTGTAACCAGGTATACAATTTACACTGCCCCGCATCCTTCAACGCACTATAAGTATTTAATGAGATATTTATATGATACCCAACTCCTCCGGCGTCTATTACGACGTAAGTGGGGCATTTAAAAACGAGGTTACCGTCGATATAAGCGTACATCTTTCTATTTCTTCAATTTATTTGGACGCTTAAAAAGAGTTTTCTTTGGTAAGAGAGGACCACTTTCTGCCTTAGCTTGTGCATCGACAACAGCAATTGTCACCATATTCACTATCTCTCTCACCGAACTGTCGAGTTGCAGGACATGCACGGGTTTATTTAATCCCAGCAAAATCGGACCAACAGCCTCCGCCCCCCCTAGCTCCTGTAATAGCTTATAGGCGATATTTCCTGATTCGAGGTTAGGAAAGATAAGAACGTTGGCCGGGCCGCCCACCAGGTTACTAAATGGGTAGTTATCCTTTAAGAGCGCAGCATTCATTGCAAAATTCGCCTGCATATCACCGTCTACCGTAATTCCAGGATATTTTTCATGCAGGATCTTCACGGCTGCCCGAACCTTTTCGGGCACTATCCCATTGTTTGAGCCGAAATTAGAATAAGAAAGCATCGCTACTCTGGGCTGGATATTAAACTTCTTTACCGAATTATCAATAAGAAGTGTTATATCCACCAACTCTTCAACGCTAGGGTTAACATTGACGGTGGTGTCCCCAAAAAACACCGGGCCTTTTTTGGTAAACATCATATACATCCCCGCCACCCGGTTAATGCCTGCTTCAATGCCGATTATTCTAAGAGCCGGTTTTATAGTGGTCGCATAATCTTTCGTCAAGCCTGAAATCAATGCATCCGCATGCCCGAATTGAACCATCGCGGCCCCGTAATAATTTCGGTCACGCATCAATTTATTTGCTTCGTATCTTGTTATCCCTCTTCGCTGCCGTTTTTCATAGAGAAAGTCAGCATACTCACTGCACATGCTTTTTGCATCCATCGGATTAATGATCTCCACCTCTCCCAGCTCCAGTTCGTGGGAGGCAATAATCTGCCTGATCTTTTCCTTATCCCCCAGCAAAATCGGAATAGCGATACCCTCATCGCGCACGATTTGTGCTGATTTCAATATTTTGTAATTATCTGCCTCAGCGAAAACAACCCGCTTGGGTGATGATTTGGCCTTGTTGGTAATCACTCTGAGCAGCTTGTCATCCATGTCCAACCGGGCCTTTAGCTCTTCATTATATGCATCCCAGTCTGTAATGACCTTACGGGCCACGCCAGAATCCATCGCTGCCTTAGCAACGGCGGGAGAGACCGCGGTAATCAGTCGAAAATCTACAGGCTTTGGGATAATATAATCCTTGCCAAACTTTAGATTTCTCGAGTTATATGCCAGATTCACTGACTCCGGTACGGTTCTTTTCGCCAGTTCGGCAATAGCCATAACCGCAGCTTTCTTCATTTCCTCATTAATAGCTGTCGCTCTCACGTCGAGCGCACCCCTGAATATGTAGGGAAAGCCGATGACATTGTTTACCTGATTAGGATAATCGGAACGACCAGTAGCCATGATAATGTCTTTCCGCGTTTTTACAGCGAGCTCGTAGGCGATCTCCGGTTTAGGATTGGCCATGGCGAACACGATTGGATTCTTAGCCATGGTTTTCAACATATTGGCGGTAAGAATATCGGGTGAAGACAAGCCAATGAATACGTCCGATTCTCTCATAGCTTCTTCAAGCGTATTGATGTCGCGCGAGGTCGCAAACTCAGCTTTTGTTCCATCCAATTCGGGTCGGTCGGCACGAATCACTCCTGAGCGGTCCAGCATGACGATATTCGCCTTCTTCGCACCCAGACTCACATACAAGCGGGTGCAGGATATTGCTGCCGCGCCTGCTCCATTAACTACTATCTTAACCTTATCAATTTTCTTTTTCTGAAGCTCACAGGCATTAATTAACGCCGCAGCAGAAATAATCGCAGTACCATGCTGGTCATCATGCATCACCGGTATAGACATTGCTTCCTTCAGCCTGCTCTCAATCTCAAAACATTCCGGAGCTTTAATATCTTCCAGGTTTATTCCTCCGAAAGTTGGCTCCAGAGCCTTGACAATAGTGATAAACTCTTCGATATTCTTGGTATCCAGCTCAAGGTCAAATACATCGATGTCGGCAAATATCTTGAATAATAGACCTTTGCCCTCCATAACAGGCTTCCCCGCCTCCGGGCCAATATCGCCCAAACCA
>CAZFQV010000167.1:1633-5791 GCA_964521175.1 uncultured Sphingobacterium sp. | reverse complement strand
TAAATTTATCTAAAAAAAATGGAATATTAGAAATTATAACCCAAACGGGGATACGAGATATGAGCAATTAACATTGAGCGTCCGCGCAGTTTAATAAAGGATGAAATATCGTTTAAAGAATTTGAGAGAGGGGTCAGCTATGAGCAGTGAGCTGTCAGGTATGAGTCTCCACCCTGTCTAATGAAGATGAATTCCAATATTGAGATAATAATTTGATGTCCTCCCGTTAAACTGAGCAGTCTAAAGTAGAATTTCGGGGCGTATTTTAGATCGGTGATTTACAATAGCTTGCATCCTGTTCTTCGCTTCTCGCCTCAAATCCCGGTTCGTATCCTTTGTTACAATAACGGGCAAATACTGTCCGTTAACGAACGTTGTAAAATTGATTAATAATTATAAAAATCTGATTTTCAATTTATTGCGAAATTGGCTCTAAGTATGTATTGGCTATATTGAATCTGATAGAAACAATATTATTGATTAAACCATAATTGCATCTCATACCTCATACCTTTTCAATGATCAATCTACAACACTTATTCAAATGGTACAATACCGGTGCTAATCGCACTTTTATTCTCAGAGATATTAATATCGAAGTTAAGGAGGGTGAATTTATCTCCATTATGGGCCCTTCTGGTTCCGGCAAGTCTACGTTACTTCATATTCTGGGGATGCTGGACGAACCGGATGAAGGCACGTATATGTTTCTGGATCAATCGGTATTCGAATTAAAAGAGAAGCAACGGGCTGCTCTTTATAAACAATATATAGGGTTTGTTTTCCAGGCCTACCACCTGATCGATGAGCTCACCGTCTATGAGAACATCGAAACTCCATTGATCTATCACGACATGAAGAGTTCTGAACGCAAGGCGGTGGTTGCTGATATGCTCGACCGTTTCGGCATTGTGGGTAAAAAGGACCTTTTCCCATCACAGCTTTCCGGCGGGCAGCAGCAGTTGGTGGGCGTAGCCAGGGCGCTGGCAGTGAATCCCAAACTGATCTTAGCGGATGAGCCAACGGGAAACCTGAATAGTAAACAGGGAGAAGAGATTATGGATCTCTTCAAAAAGCTGAATCAGGAAGATGGAGTCACCATTATTCAGGTGACCCATTCAGAAAAGAACGCGGCCTATGGTTCTCGCATTGTGCATCTGCTGGACGGCCGTATAGACCAGATCGTTAATCACTAAATATCTAAGAAAATGCTTAACATACTGTTAAGCCGGCAGGATCGCTTCCCTGAACCTGAAAATGTTAACACGAATGAAAAAAATACGGTTGCTTTTACCCCTCCTTTTATTTTCTGTGGCGAGTTATGCTCAGGATACCGTCTATACTCATCTCAGTCTGGAGGAGAGCATTGCTATTGCGCAACGAAATAATATTGATGTTCAGCGCAGCATCATTCAGTCGGAAGATGCAAAGATCAATTTACGGCAGAGCCGTGCGAATTTACTTCCGGACTTAAATATGGGTGTTACGCACGGACTAAATCTTGGCCGGAGCATCGATCCGTTCACCAATTCCTACAGCAACGCGCAGGTTACTTATGCGCAGCCTTATTTGAACAGTAGTTTCTTGCTTTTTAATGGGATGTCTCTGCAGAACCTGGTTAAGCAAAACTCTTTTCTCTATCAGGCGAATAAGCAGGATGAACAGCAGGCGAGAGACAATTTAACCTTGCAGGTCACGCTAGACTATCTCCAGGTGCTGACTGCGGAAGATTTGTATCAGCTGGCTGTCGACCAGCAGGCTGTCACCGCAAAACAACTGGAAAGACTTGACATACTCAATATCAACGGTGCAATCGCTCCCGCGGAGTATTATGATGTAAAAGGACAGAACGCCGGTGATAAACTGGCGGTGGTGAACGCAGGGAACGCACTCGAAAACGCGAAGATCGCTCTGACTAAGTCACTGAATATTACCTATCACAAGGACCTTGAAATTGAGCCTTTGAATGTCGACGAATTTGCATTGACCTATGATGCCGCACCCCCTGAAATCTATCAGTCGGCATTGGATAATTATGCGGGTATTAAGGCCGCGGACTTTCGGCAGAAGAGTGCCATATATACGGTACGAGCAAACCGTTCGGGTTTTTTTCCGCGTGTGTTCTTTAATGCGGGAGTAAGCAGCAATTTCTCCAACGCTGCCCGTGACATAAATAATATGCCGATCAGTTACTTTAATCAGTATAATAATAATATTAGTCAGGGTTTTAGCATAGGCGTCCAGATTCCTTTATTCAATGCGTTCCGCACAAGAAATAAGGTGTCATTGGCGAAGCTGGTACAGCGCGAAAGTGACCTTGAAGCCCGGAATGTTCGGATACAATTGCAGCAGTTAACCAGTCAGGCATATCTGAATATGATTGCATCTAGGGAGCGTTACGGACATTTGAAGGAGCAGGCCGCAGCTTTTGCAGAATCATTCCGTACCGTGGAGATCCGGTTCAATGCCGGCGTACTCAACTCGATAGATTATCTTGTCTCAAAAAATAATCTTGATAAGACCAATCAAAACCTCGCTATGAATCGTTATGATTTTATACTGCGAAAGAAAATCCTTGATTTTTACAGGGGCATAAATCGACTATAGAAAACCATCGATAAAAAAGCAGGATGGAAATTACTTTAGTAATTTAGAAGCATAAATTATACCCATGAACAGTTTCGCCCTGATCACCGGCTCCAGCAGAGGCATAGGCCTGGCTATGGCCGAAGAACTTGCCAAAAGGAAATATAATCTGATATTAACGGCCCGGTCGGAAGAGCAGCTTTATGATATAAAAGTCGATCTGGCTAGCAAATATGGGATACAAGTCGAGGTATTACCCTTAGATCTTTCTCTTCCCGGTGCCGCAGAAAAACTCACTGGCTGGTGTACACAGAAGGCCTTTCCGGTTTCTATACTGATAAATAATGCCGGTTATGGTTTATGGGGTCCTTTTGATAAAAGCCTAATCAAGGATCAGCTAAATATGCTGCAGCTCAATATCAACGCCGTCGTAGAGCTCACCCACCTGATGCTTCCGGTACTGAAAAAACAGGAACAGGCATACATCCTTAACGTGGCGAGCACGGCGGCTTATCAGGCATTGCCTAGCTTCTCGCTGTACGCGGCGTCGAAAGCGTCGATATTATCTTTTAGCAGAGGGCTAAGATACGAATTGCGCAATGAAGGCGTTTCGGTAACCTGCCTGAGCCCGGGACCGGTAGCTACAGGCTTTGCGGATAGAGCAGGCCTTTCCATGTTAAATGACTTAGCCGAAAAATTTAATATGGGCCCCGACGTGGTTGCCCGGATAGCCATTCGCGGTATGTTCAGCAAAAAATCAGAGCTCATTCCTGGCTTCATCAATAAGATCTCAGCATTTGCTGCACGAATCCTACCTAAAGCTATTATAGAAAAGGCAGGAGCAAATATTTACAAGTTATAGAAGTTCGTAGACTTAGTTCGTAAACTTACCTGCGGCATTAATAATGATCTTCTTCAAAATATTTTCTCTCAACATTAAAACAAAATCGCGTTCCCTTGGATTATATGTGTGCATAGCATTAAATTTATATTAATTCAGAAAACTGCCGTGTCTTTTTAATAATTTATGGCAACTGACCTCCAGAAAATCTGATAGTTGTGCAATATTATCAATGACCAATTAACCAGAGAAATGGCTTTTATATATTCAACGTTCACCCTCGGAGAACGCTTAACCGACGAGCAGAAGGAATTTTTTAAAGCGAATGGTTTTATTCACTTTAAGGATTTTATAAAACAGGTTACGGTAGATGAGATCATTAAGGCATCTGAGGAAGTTCAAAGAAAATGGCTCGAGAAAAATATTAAAAAGATCAATGGCGTTCCGATTAAATTTGGTACCGACCTGAATGGGGATCGAATAGTACAGCGATTTGCCTTCATCAATAAGTATCACCCCGTCCTGCAGGGTTTACTTATGGATCCACGCCTTAAGAGCCTGCTTGAACTTGCAGGGGAAGCAGCGAGAATCGGAGAAGATGAAAAAGACGGCATGGTTTTCAATCACTATGTCAATGGTGAAAACAGCGGTTTCACCCAAATGGGCTGGCACACCGACGGGTTGAGGGATGTATTTCTGGGCGGAAAATTGAATCCCATGTTGAACATAGG
>CAZFQV010000167.1:0-1623 GCA_964521175.1 uncultured Sphingobacterium sp. | reverse complement strand
ATCTGGATAATTTGAAGCCCGAGAATGGCGGCCTCCGTATTATTCCAGGCACACACAAGCAGAACCTTTATCAGATGCTATTTAAAAAAAGGTATTTTCTAGATCATGATGAGGATCCACAAGAAGTGGCGATTATTCCTGCTGCAGGAGATCTTACTGTCCACGATGGAAGGTTGTGGCACCGGGTAGCCAAATCTTCAGTGAGCGGCGAGCAAAGCCGACGGAGAGTGATTTATTTTCCTGTTATTGCTGGGAAATATAAGCCTAAAAATGAAAACAGTTCCACTCCCTTGTATCAGCGTTTCGCGGGTCTGGTTAAATAATTAGCTATTATTCTGTGAAAATAGAAACAGATTACAACCAGGCTGATCCATTTCGCATATTTAAAGATCGGAAAAGGACCAATATCCTTAAAGCTCCGGAACAGAAGCTGATTACCCTTTTGGTGAAAAGGGTACCAAGCTATATCACACCGGATAACCTGACCATCATCGGTGGTTTTGGCTCGCTGATGATCTTACTTAGCTTTATCTTAGCTTATTATTATAGATCCGAATATCTGTTGATCGGTATTGCAGGCCTGGCCATAAACTGGCTTGGGGATTCGCTGGATGGTAGACTTGCCTATTATAGGAACATTCCGAGAAAATGGTATGGGTTTTCGCTCGACATTATCATGGACTGGTGCAGTACAGTGATGATTGGCATAGGCTATTTTATATACGCCGGAAGCGATGACGAGATATTCGCCTTTCTATTTGTGGTTTTTTATGCCTGGGCAATGATTATATCGCAGTTAAGATATAAAATTACGGATCATTATACCATTGATTCGGGCCTTGTCGGACCTACTGAGCTGCGCGTTCTTCTTGCATTTATCCTGCTGCTAGAAGTGTTTATCCATAACTCAATTAATGTCTGTGCGTTCCTGATGTGTACCGCCTTGTTTTTTATTAATTTATCCGATACACGAAAGTTGCTCAAACTAGGGGATATTCGGGATGAAATGGAAAAGAAAAAATCAGGGAATGACCAGGACTAATGGCCTTTATATCTTTGCCAGAGCCCAGGTTTCTTCGTTTCTTGGTGGAGTAAGCGACTATCTCCTGATGATTGCTTTTACCGAGTGGCTGGGTATCTATTATGTGATGTCGATAGTAATTAGTGGCACTCTTGGCGCCGTGGTAAATTTTACAATTAACCGTTATTGGGCCTTCAACTGGAATGGCGGTTATAAAGAACCCATGGGCTCTCAGGTTTTGAAGTTTGTCGCTGTTGTCGCAGGAAGTATTTTTCTGAAATCTCTGGGAACGTTCCTGGTAACTTCCTTTTTGGCCCTCGATTATCGTATTAGTCGTCTCTTCATTGAGCTGTTAATATCCTACGGATTTAATTATACGCTGATGAGATACTGGGTATTCAAACCTCCCGCTGGCGCGAGTTTGTAGCGCTGGCGCGAGCTTGTAGCTTGTACCGCTGGCGCGAGCTTGTAGCTCGTGCCAGCTTTTACCGTTAACTAAATCGCTTCACGAGATGTAAGCTTTACTTTTAACTTAGTTAACGGTATTAAACGAGTGATATGAGTCGCAAATATAAGTTTCATCATCCCGAAGGTTTATATTT
>CAZFQV010000166.1:5477-5834 GCA_964521175.1 uncultured Sphingobacterium sp. | reverse complement strand
TAGAGCGCTTCGCTGGCAGTGAAGAGGTGATCGGTTCGAATCCGATATTCTCCACGCAAAAGGCTTCAGAGAGATCTGGAGCCTTTTTTGATAAAAATCTGCCCCGAACTCATAATTCCCAGGCATAATCATCCTTTACCCGACTTGTTTCAAACACCCGGAAAGAACCAGCGAAGGTTTCCCGAATTATTGCAACCTGAATTTAAAGGGATAGAATCTGAGATTCTCCAACGACAGGCTTAAGGTTTTAACCCATTATTAACAATATACGATGGTCGGCGGCTTCAATGCTTTCTGTTATCGGGCATTCAGGACCTCCACTGTGCTTTCTTTTTACTAGATTTAACTGTCATTGCA
>CAZFQV010000166.1:0-5467 GCA_964521175.1 uncultured Sphingobacterium sp. | reverse complement strand
AAATTTTAAAAATAAAAAAAATAAAAGAAAACTAATATATTTTAAAAATGAAAATGCATACTAAGCTTGCCGTCTCTATCATCTTCACCTCATTATGCTTAATGGGATGCGGAACTACGAAAATGGGAGATAGCTCAGCCATCCAGAAAAGTAGCCGTGGTTACCTGCTAAGCCTGCCCAGCCAGGTAATGGAAATTGACGTTATGTCGGGTGCAAAGGTGGGGGCTTTATCATTCAAAGGATCGAATTTTTTGACAGACAGCCTAGTGAACAGGAATTATTGGGGATCATCGTTCTGGATAAGTCCCGAAACAGTATGGGATTGGACAACTGCGGACTTTGACAAAAAACCTTATAACTCTAATGTCGGGAATGGCAAGGTCATCCTGACCAGCCCTAAAAGCGAGAAGACAGGATTAATAATTACTAAGGTATTCTCGGTCAATAGAAAGAATACCTCTTTCGAGATAGAATATACAATTACAAATGAGTCAAATGAAGCTAAAGATCTGGCTCCATGGGAAGTGACGCGCGTACATACCGGCGGGATTGCTTTTTTCCCCATTGGCGAAGGAAATCGTCGTGGCGGCTTATTGCCATTTACCGTTGAAAAGGAAGGGATTAGCTGGTATCAATACCGCGCCCAGGAGGTTCCCTTAAAAGGTAACCGGCAATTGTACTCAGACGGATCAGAAGGATGGCTGGCGCAGGTAAACGGCCAGATTTTACTGATCAAGAAATTCACTGATATTCCTTTCGATAGAATCGCTCCGGAAGAAGGGGAGGTCGAATGGTACGCCAGTCCGGTAGCTCCTGGTAAAAGTTATGTGGAGGTTGAGCACCAAGGGCCATACACCAAACTGCAGCCAGGAGAGTCTTTAAGATGGAAAGTAGAATGGTTCCTTCGGGAGCTACCTTCAGACATTACACCAGAAGTGGGTAATGCGAAACTTGTTGAATATGTCAGAGGAGTAATAAGATAATAGTATAAATGTCCTATCGGCATAATATTTTGAGGGAAATGACGGCTGGAGTACTTATAATCGGTATTCCCGAAAAAGGAAGACTCTGCCGCCTCGCCGAATTTCCTAATTGCCTAAACTAATCACGTTCTTCCGCAGTATTTTTAAGGAATTTTTTATGTGGGTCCTGACGGTTTGTTCAGATATATTAAGTTCTGTTGCGATCTCCCGATGGGTAAAATAATCTTTTCTGCTCATCTCAAAAACCCGACGCATTTTTACAGGAAATCCTGTTATTACGCCCTCTATC
Organism: uncultured Sphingobacterium sp.; assembly: GCA_964521175.1. GTDB lineage: Bacteria > Bacteroidota > Bacteroidia > Sphingobacteriales > Sphingobacteriaceae > Daejeonella. Next base: position 4,195 of record CAZFQV010000166.1, on the reverse strand, counting down.
AGCGATGTTAGCTCTCTTTCATGAACTCTGTGGTCAGTCACACTAACGGAGCGATCAGTAAATAGTTCAACAGAGTTCGCGTAACGCTGTTCTACATGACGTCGTGCGGTGAGATCAAAAATTCTATTTCGAACAGCCGCATAAAGGTAGCCCTCCAGGTTACCTTTGATTATGATCTGTTCTCTCTTTTCCCATAGCGTATAGAAGATGTCCTGTATAACGTCCTCTGCAATATCCTCATCGTTGAGTTTCTTCGCATAATTGTACAAACGGTCAAAAAAACGATAATAGATTTCCGTATAGGCGTCTTTATTGCCCTCACTTAAAAGACTGATCAATTGTTTATCATCCATAGAAGTTTAAGAGTACATGGGAAACGAGCCTTAAATAAAAGCCGGCATTAACATGGAGTTCCTGGTTATAAGACTGTCAAAAAGCGAAAGTTCCCTAGTCTACTCCAAAATAATAATGCAAGACGCTAAACTGGCTGCTCTAAACGAAAAAGACCGCCACATGTTTCCATGTGGCGGTCTTTTTTAAAAGAGAACGAACCTAATTAAAATGCCGGGTCTGCCGGTGTATTCGGATTCTGATCTCTTTCCGCGAAAGGATAAGCTGCGAAGTTCCGAAGTCTTTCAGCAGTTGGTCTGCCAAGACGTCTGGAGTCCTCGAGGCGTAATCCTGACATCACCATTTCTAGTGAACGCTGCTTGTAGATCTCAGCTAATAACTGGCTTTGTGTATACGAGCCTGTTAGCGGAGCAAGGTCAGCACCTACGCCAAATGGATCGGCTGCCGGTTTCTTCGTAACGATCTTATTGATTTCGGTTAATGAAGCGGCCAAATTCGGTGTTGCCTGACGTGCATATACTTCTGCTTTGATCAGAGTCATCTCTCCTGGCAGATAGACCGGCCAAGAGGTGGTGATTGTTTTTCCAAATCCGCCAACACGCCATAATGGAGCCACAGTCGGATTCTGAGTTAGATAGAACGGGATACGTTTATCTCCTGCGTCTGGTCTTAAGGCTACTGGTAATCCCAGATTATCGTCAACGGGCTGATAGATATTGTTAGAGTTGGTAATCGCTGTAAATATTGGATTAGGGCTGATCGCGTCAAAATTAAACTGAGACTTTTTAGTCAGGTCTACAGCGTTAGCAGCGCTCAGCGCTACCGGTAGGTCTCCTGCAAATAAGGCATAGCGAGCTTTAAGTGCCTGCAATGTATTGGGGATATCTATCCCGGCAGGAATACGCGACAGGAAAGTACTGCTGATTGCGTTGGCGCTGATGGCAGCAAGTGCAGCATCGATATCCGACACAGCTCTTTTATAGGCATCTATCCTGGGGATGAAGGTTTGATTCTCACCTGTTCCGGCTGGAATTTGTTCCCAAAGATTAGCCAGATCACCAGTTGCCAATGCACGGAAGATAGTCACATAGCCTAACATCCCGCTAGCATAATTTTTATCTGTAACGACACCGATATTTTTGATAATAAATTCGCTATCATAGAGAATCTTATTGCTATTAGACCAAAGCGATCTGGTCACAGCGTTGCTTCCGTCGAGAACTGTCCCGCCGACGCTTAACTGAAATTCAGCAGTATTCCCCTGATTTAACAGGAAAAGTTCTTTTGTCAGAAATCCGCTGGCGGTAACCGGATTGTAAATGTTAGACCGCCCCTCGGTGTAGCGCGACTGGAGGCTAACGGCTACGCCGGTAAGCCCCTCTACGCTTGTGCTTACGCTCTCCTCCGTAGCCCGGTTCGGGTCTGCAAAGTCTTTAACGCAACCTGATATTCCCAGTACTGCGATAACTAAAAATATGTTATAAATAATGATATTTCTTTTCATAATTGTAAATTAAAATTTAGCCTGAATACCGAAGTTGATAGTTCTTGGAATTGGAACAGCGCCAAAGTCTACTCCTCTAACTAAGGTACTCTGGCCGCTGGAATTAGTTTCTGGGTCATATCCTTCTTCATAGTTATCCCATGAATAAAGATTTTTTCCTGACAGATTGATTGTCAGATCTTTTACATATTTCATGGAACCCAGATTGTAGCTTAAAGAGATATCTCTCAGCTTCACCCAGTCGCCACCTTTGACACGCCATTCTTCAACATTGTAAGCTCCTGCGATCCAGCCTCTTGGAAGCTGGCCAGTTTGCTCCAATTCAGAAACCTTACCAGATCCTACACCCTGTGCAGTTCTCCAGTCGGCCGCGAATTTGTTGCCTCCTTGCTCTGTGTCAAGCTGTACTCTGAATGAAAGTTTTTTATAGGATAACTCACTTACAAAAGAACCGTTCCAATCTGGATTCGGATTTCCGATAACCTTACGAAGCACATCTCCCGTCGGTTGACCGGCTGCATTACGCTTGGTTGTGGGATTAAAAAGGTCTGTTTGTGTTCCACGCTCGGTTTGAGGAGCTCCGGCTGGAGTCAGCAGTAAGCTGCCATCAGCATTACGCGCAAAATAGGTGCCGTACCATAGTCCGACAGGTTGTCCATTGATAATCGCAGTAGGCGCCGAAGATCCGGGAGTAAAGAAGGTTACACCTTCGCCAATATCAATGGCTTTATTGCGATTTTTGTTGAAAATAACAGTCGTGTTCCAGTTTAGGTCTTTGGTTCTTACCGGGGTTGCGGTAAGCATTACTTCGATTCCCCGGTTTTCCATGGTTCCGAAGTTATCGAGCTTACTGGTAAATCCGTTTGTAGGTGAAATTTGTCTGTTTAAAAGAAGGTCAGACACTTTTTTGTGATACCAGTTCACAGTAAGGCCAAGTCTGTTTTTCAAGAAAAACAAATCGGTTCCCACTTCAATCTCATTCTGGCGTTCTGGTTTAACAGTTTCATTTGCCTGAACAGAACTTGCGGCAAACGAAGTTTTACCTAGGAATGAAGAAGGCGAAAATGAATTAAATCTGTCATAAGCACCGATACCTGTAAGGTTACCCGATTCGCCATACGCAGCTCTAACTTTAAACACGCTGATCCAGTCGGCATTCAAGCCTTCCCACATCTTGGTGTCTGAAAGTACATAGCTGGCACTTGCCTTTTTGTACAGCTGGTTACGTTGTTTTGGACCGAATACACTGGAACCGTCAAGTCTGATTGCACCAGTAAGGAAGAAGTTATTATTGAATTTAAAGTTTTGCTGAAAGTAAGCTCCTGCTACAGAAGATTCGCTTCTTCCGTCAGAACCCACTGCCGGTGTGCTTGCGCCACCCACAGAAACTATCGTAGGGGCCATACCTCTACCACTGATCCCTACAGATGTAGAATTTTCATACTGGTAAGAATAACCCACCTGACTGGTCGCCGAAATGCCACTAGTGATTTTGTATTCATAGTTAACATTCAGGTCAGTATTGAAAAGGTAGCTATTGTTGGTATTCTTGCTGGCTGAACCGTTTAAAGTCGGATCCAACCCGGCGCCACCACTGGCAGACCCAGCATTATATGCGTATGGAGGAACATAGCTTGTTCCTACTGCAGCAGCATTGTCGATACCAGCGCTGTAATCAACAGTTAGGTTCCTGACTGGGAATAACTTGATTCCTGCATTAGCAAGGACACGGTTGACAATGTATTTTTGTTTATAGTCTTCGATGATAGACACCGGATTAACCCGACCGCGCTCACCCACCGCCATCAAATTTCCGGCAGCATCACGACGCCATATATCATGAAAGTTAGCAATGATCCACTGGCTTCCCACTGGAACAGAGAGGCCGTTACCATAAGGCTTTTCGTTGGCATCGCTACGTGCATAATTAACTCCTCCGCGTATTGCAGCCCATTTTGATAAAGTCTGATCGATATTAGCCCTTAATCCAAAACGCGTGAAATCGGTATTACGAACAATTCCCTGATTTTTAAAATAATTACTTGATACATAATAACGGGTGCCGTCTGAACCGCCGCTAACGCTGACGTTATTGTCTGTACCATTGGCGTCATGGAATATATAGTCCTGATAGTCATATCTTTGCACCGCTGTAGTGGTCGTTTGCAAAGGTGCGGTAATGATGTCCTGAGTGAATGCGCCAGGCCCGTCCGTAGGTCCACCAAACTTAGTTGGCGACTGATTTACAGGCATTTTCCTTCTAAGCTGGCTGAACATATAGGTTGACGATACGCTTACAACCGGCTCTCCTGAAACACCCCGTTTAGTAAATATCTGAAC
>CAZFQV010000165.1:1993-5851 GCA_964521175.1 uncultured Sphingobacterium sp. | reverse complement strand
CTTCGCAGTCTAAAGAAAGCCGGAATCACGATCATGACCAGTGCCAATGTAGAGTCTGTCGACACTTCCGGAAACGGCTGTAAAGTACAGGTAAAAACGTCATCAGGTGCAGAATCAATTGAATGCGATATCGTCCTCTCAGCTGTTGGAATAACGCCTAATATCGAAAATATCGGCCTGGAAGAAGTCGGCGTTAAGGTGGATAAAGGCCGTATTGTAGTGGATGACTTTTATAAGACAAGCGTGGATGGTGTTTATGCTATCGGTGATATCGTTAAAGGCCAGGCGCTTGCTCATGTAGCTTCTGCTGAAGGAATAATTTGTGTTGAAAAAATCGCCGGCCACCATCCCGAGCCTTTAAACTATAATAATATCCCTGGCTGTACGTATTGCTCACCCGAAATCGCTTCTGTAGGATACACAGAAAAAGCCGCCAAAGAAGCCGGATACGAAATCAAAGTAGGCAAGTTTCCTTTTTCTGCCTCTGTAAAGGCTAGTGCCGCTGGTACTAAAGATGGTTTTGTAAAGGTTATTTTCGATGCAAAATATGGTGAATTCCTTGGAGCTCACATGATTGGTGCGAATGTTACGGAAATGATTGCGGAGGTTGTTGTGGCACGCAAGCTGGAAACCACAGGAATGGATATTGTCAAAACCGTCCACCCTCACCCTACCATGAGCGAGGCAATAATGGAGGCTGCTGCTGATGCCTACGGAGAAGTTATTCACCTCTAATATTAATTGAACACATGATAAAAAACAAGGATAAGGATTGAAATGATCAGCTATACTTGTTACTATCTCTGTATATCTATTTGAAAACACGCCGATATGCCCTGGATATATCTCATCATTGGAGGCTTATTTGAAGTGGCTTTTACGAGCTGCCTGGGTAAAGCAAGGGGAAGTTCTGGCACTGAATTCTGGCTTTGGATACTAGGATTTTTGATCAGCGTCTCTATCAGCATGTTCATGTTATATCTGGCTTCAAAAACATTGCCAATGGGCACGTCCTATGCTGTATGGGCTGGAATTGGTGCCGTAGGATCAGTGATTGCAGGGATTGTTCTATTTAAAGAGCCTACTGACTTTTGGAGAATATTCTTTATTCTATTGCTCATATCTTCCATAATTGGCCTAAAACTATCAAGCAAATAAGGAAATGAATTTATTTACGATCAATGGCGGATATTTTAAACTAGACGGCGGAGCTATGTTTGGCGTGGTCCCGAAATCGATCTGGCAAAAGACTAATCCTGCGGATGAGCTTAATTTATGCAGCTGGGCTACACGCTGCCTTCTTATTCAGGATGGCGATCGTAATATTCTGATTGACACCGGAATAGGGAATAAACAGGATGAAAGGTTCTTCAGGCATTATTATCTACATGGGGAGGATAATCTCGATAAATCCCTCCGTGCGGCTGGCTTTACTGCAGAGGATATTACCGATGTTTTTCTGACCCATCTTCATTTTGATCATTGTGGAGGGGCTGTCTCCAGGCTGACTGATGGAACACTCGAGACTGCCTTTAAAAATGCCACCTATTGGAGTAATGAAGCGCACTGGAAGTGGGCTGTTGAACCTAACGCACGGGAGAAGGCATCCTTTCTCAAAGAAAATATTCTTCCTATCCAGGAAAGTGGAAGGCTAAAATTTGTTGAGCATACAGATGGCATAGATTTTACCGCAGATATCAAAATCCGGTTTGCGTACGGCCATACCGATGCGATGATGCTTCCTCAGATCGATTATAAAGGAAAAACGATTTTATATATGGCCGATCTACTCCCTTCCATTGGCCATATTCCTTTACCTTATGTCATGGCTTATGACATGTTTCCGATGAAGACTCTCACTGAGAAAGAGAGAATTCTAAATGAGGCTGTTGAAAACGAATATATCCTTTACCTTGAACATGACCCTGTAAATGAATGCTGCACCCTGCAGCATACCGAAAAAGGTGTCAGAGTTAAAGATATTTTTAAATTAGACGATATATAATAGTCTAAACAACTATCGTCTCAGGCTTGGTCCCGGTGATCTTATCTATCTCTTCCATTATCTCATTGCTTATTAACGGCAATATCTCCAGGGAATTTAGGTTTTCTCTTAATTGCGAGGCTTTTGATGCTCCCAGAATGACGGTGCTGACGTTAGGATTTTTCAGACACCAGGCTAACGCCAATTTAGGCAAAGATACTCCAATTCTATCCGCCAGCTTTTTAAGCTTCTTAACTTTCAGTAAGTTAGACTCTACCAGGAGTCTGTCTTTTAGCCATCCCAGGCTTTCCATATTAAAGCGCGTATCTTTAGGATCAGCGTCGTTATACTTTCCCGAAAGTAATCCGGAAGCCAGCGGACTCCATATGGTGGTGCCCATTCCGAAATCACGAAAGAGCATCAAAAATTCCTTCTCAATCTTATCTCGCCAAAGCATGTTATATTGAGGCTGTTCCATACTCGGTGGCACCAAATGGTTTTTTTCAGCAAAATAATGAGCTTGCATAATTTCAGAAGCACTCCATTCAGAGGTTCCCCAATACAATACCTTACCCTGCTGGATCAGCTGGTGCATTGCCCACACGGTTTCTTCAATGGGTGCGTCGGGATCAGGCCTGTGACAAAAAAGCAAATCGAGATGATCGAGTTGCAATCGCTTCAGTGCATTATGAGTTCCTTCAAAGAGATGCTTTTTTGATAGTCCGGTCATATTGGGTTTCTTCTCTTCCGCACCGAAATATATCTTACTCGAGATAATAAACGAGCTTCTATCCCAATCTTTCTTTTTCAGAATTTTACCCATCACCAGCTCCGATTTTCCTCCGGCATACCCTTCTGCATTATCAAAAAAGTTTACACCGTTATCATAGGCGATATCCATCAACTCTTCTGCCACTTTATCGTCTAACTGATTACCGAAGGTTAGCCAACTTCCAAGAGAAAGAGCACTTAGCTTTAAGCCAGATTTCCCTAAACGTCTGTATTCCATATTAATAAGATTATTTCTATCAGTAAAATTACTGTTTGTATCAATGAAAAAACATTCATACAACGGAAGAATTAAAAACTTTACACAGGTCTGTATAATTTTATAAATTGAGGTCCTGAATAATAAATAATAGGCAGGCGAACGCGAAAACTGTAAAATGCAACTTACCCGACTGGAAATCAAAGGCTTCAAGAGCTTTGGCGATAAGATCACCATCAATTTTAATGAGGGTGTTACCGCTATCGTCGGGCCGAATGGCTGTGGAAAGTCAAATGTAGTCGATGCAATACGCTGGGTGTTAGGTGAGCAGAGCACCCGGATGCTTCGCTCCGAGAAGATGGAAAACATCATCTTCAATGGCACAAAAACTCGTAAGCCTTCAAATCTTGCGGAAGTTTCCCTCACATTCGACAATACAAAAAATATCCTTCCTACCGACTTCACTCAGGTAACTATTACCCGAAAACTTTACCGTTCTGGCGAGAGCGAATATCGCTTGAATGACGTGCAATGCAGATTGAAGGATATTACCGATCTTTTTCTCGATACGGGAATCGGTTCAGACTCCTATTCCATCATCGAGCTTAAAATGATTGATGAAATTATTGCTAATAAAGACAATTCGAGACGTGCACTTTTTGAGGAAGCCTCAGGCATCTCGAAATATAAACTCCGTAAAAAGCAGACATTCAGTAAGTTAAAGGACACTGAAACAGACTTAAGCAGAGTAGAAGACTTATTGTTTGAGATTGAAAAAAATCTAAAAACACTTGATAACCAGGCTAAGAAATCCGAGAAATATTAACGCCTTAAAGAACAGTATAAAAATCTGAACTTTTTTACAATATTAATGATTTTTATGCAA
>CAZFQV010000165.1:0-1983 GCA_964521175.1 uncultured Sphingobacterium sp. | reverse complement strand
TCAGAATTGGAGCGTTCAGGGATGCGCTAGGGCGCCTCGAGGATCGTGAGCAGCTCCAGTCCATAACGCATAGTGGTATACATACGGAAATCTCCAATCTCGAAGCTACTTTGCAGCAGCATAAACTGGATAGTTTGAATATGGAGAAGAACCTATCCCTACAGCAAAAGGCCACCAACGAGTTTATTGCTCAGATCCGCACTTATGAAAGTGATAAAAAGCTCAGGAACGAACAGTTAAAGTTCCTCGAAGAAAAGCAGAACAGGCTCAACGTTGAATTAGAGAAAGACAAAAACCAACTGAACCATGTTTTCTATAATAAAAAGAGATTAAATGAAGAGCATCTCGCGGAGTCGGAGATCCTGGAACAGAAACGAGCGTCCGTTTCATCAAAACATAATGAATTGGAGACGCTTCGTGCAAGGCAGGTTAAAGCGAGAAACAGCCTCGATGGAATAAATAAGGCAAGCAGCGAGCTGCAGAATCAGGTGTACAAAATGGAAAAGGATATTGCAATTCTAAATATCCAAAAAGAGGCCTTACAGCAGGAGTCAAATCGCAACGTTGAAGATACCCAATCCAGGGAAGCCGAGCTTAATGAATTTAACAAGCTAATTACCAGTACCCGCCATGAGCTGGAAGCAAAGCAGCATGCTTATCATGAAATGCGGGCCAATGAAGACGAACTTCAGCTTCGAATGAGCAATATTAATGAGCAGATTAGGGCCGACAGAGAGTTGCTTGATTTGGAAAGCAGGAGGTTGGATTCAAAGCAAAATGAATACAACCTCACCAAATCGATGGTGGATAATCTGGAAGGCTTCCCCGAATCTATTCGTTTTCTAAAAAAACATGCTGGCTGGACAAAACGGGCCTCGCTCCTATCTGATATATTGTTTTGTCGGGAAGAATACCGGGTAGCCATTGAAAATTATCTGGAATCAGTGATGAACTACTATGTGGTGGATACACAGGCTGAAGCCGCCCAGGCAATCCGTTTATTAAGCGAAGCGTCGCGCGGAAGAGCAAATTTCTTTATTTTGGATGCAATAGCGGCTATTCCGGCAGCAGTTCAACCGCAGCATAAGCGAGGGGATCTGATTCCTGCCATAGATATTATCGATACTGATCCAAAATATCGTCCGCTTTGTGAGATGCTCCTCCACAATGTCTTTTTGTTAACCAATGACGAAGAAGAGTTGAGAATCAGCCTGCCCTCAGAAGAGATTGTCCTGTTGAGTAAATCGGGTATGTTCTCAAAAACCAGGATGGGTATGTCGGGAGGATCAGTAGGACTTTTTGAGGGAAAGCGAATCGGCAGGGTTAAAAACCTGGAGAAGCTGTTGAAGGAGATTCAGCTCTCAGAACAAGAAATCATAAAGCTTAAGAATTCTATTGATGAGCAAACTCTGAAATTGGAAAGTTTGAAGGCCTCGTCCAGAACCGATCAGATCCAGGAGACTCAGCTTGAAATAGGCAAGATAAATAACGAATTTACATCCATAAAAACCAAACAAGAGCAATATCTTTCTTTTATCGAGAATAGTCAAACGCGAAAACAGGATATAGAAGTAAAGGTAAGCAGCATTAGCAATGAGCTACTTGTATTAGAGCCCCTTTTACAGGAGTTGAAGACTAAAAGACAGATCAGGCAGGAAGAGCTTCTTAGCGAACAACAGAGTTATAATGAACTCTCAGAGTTACTCAATAGCAGGTCTGCAATATATAATCAGGAAAATATTTTATTTCATCAACAGCAGAATAAAGTGTCGGGAATAGAAAAGGATCTTGAATATCGTGACACCCAACAAAAAACATTAGAAGTTCGTATCGCTGCAAGTCATTCGGAACTTGAGAATACTCAGAAAAATATTCTGGAAACCGTTCAGAATAGTGATCATTCGGATGAGGATCTTATCGCCATGTATGCGCAAAAAGAAGAATTTGAATCTGCGGTACAGGACGCCGAGAAGCGCTATTACG
>CAZFQV010000164.1:0-5905 GCA_964521175.1 uncultured Sphingobacterium sp. | reverse complement strand
TGTACCCAGCGCCGGAATCGAACCGGCACAGTTTCCTATCGGTGTTTGAGACCGACGCGTCTACCAGTTCCGCCAGCTGGGCATATTATTATTGATAAGGTCTGTTTTTTCAGGCCCTACCTGCGGGAATTTCTCCGGCACAAACTTAGATATTTTTCCGAAATTACAGCAGCCGGATAGAAATTTTCTGTTAATCAGACTTTGAATTTATTCATGCTGTTGCGGACCCTCATCAGATATTTTTGCCGATACCACAAATCTTTGATCTTCAATAAGATATCTTCAGACTTCTCCGTATCGTGATCATCAAACTGATCTGTGAGCTCCTTAAGCTGATCAAATATACTGGCTTCAATTTCATCAACCTGCGCACCGATAACCATCAAACGGGAAGGATCCGGTTCAAACTCCATATCCATTAAGGCTTCATTGACATCCATCATCTCCATCAGGAATTCCTGCGGAAGAGTATATTTATCACCCTCGGCAATGAGATGGTGAAGTTCCAGGATATATTCAATACGCATTAGAGGATCTGATAATATCCGGTAAGCTCTATTATTGACAGTGGAAAGTTCCAGAATTTCATCCTGCTTCTCCTGCGGTTCATTCACATAAAAATCAGGGTGATATTGTTTGCTGAGCGCATAAAATTTCTTCTTAAGCTGCGACTCATCTATCTTAAAACTCTGCGGGAGATCATAAAACTCAAAATAATTCATTTTTATAGGATATGGTCAAGGGACATTAAAAAATCTGGATGAATAACAAATTTCGTTCATTCCTACAGATAATAGTCATCAAATGGCCATAATTTCCCGATAAATCAAAAGCTATTCCGAATTATCTGCCGTTAGCGCCCGTCATTAATTGATAATATGCTTGAAAATATCATTGCCAAAAACGAATATCATCAGGGTGATGAGGATCACAAAGCCAACCATTTGGGCACGCTCCATAAATTTATCACCGAGTGGTTTGCCTTTCACCATCTCGATGAGCAGGAATATCGCATGACCGCCATCCAGCGCCGGAATCGGAAGCAGGTTCATCAACGCAAGTGCCATCGAAAGAAGTCCTACCAGGCTCCAGAATTTCACCCAGTCTACCGTGCTGCCAAACATCGTAGCAATACCAATAGGACCTGTAAATGCTTTATTTGCCTTTACCTGGCCGGATGCTACCTTGCCTAGACCTTTAGCATTATCCATAAATGAACCCCAGGCTTTAGCCGCTCCTACGGGTAGCGAAGCAAAAAGTCCGTATTCTACTTTTTCGAGTGGAATATTAAAAAACTGGGGGATGAAAATTCCCACCGTTCCGTCTGACGAAACCTTTGCCGGTATATTGAGCGTCTCGTTATTTCTGATGAGTGTAAGATCAATCGTACGGCCTTTGCTGGCCACAACTTGTTGCTTAAACTCATCATAAAATGTGACGGGAATGCCATTGATGGCGATTATACTATCTTTCGCGTGAATACCCGCTTTTTCTGCATTGCTTCCAGGCACAAGCCCCGAAATTCCCGACATTCTTACCCGGGGTTCCACAAACTCACTTATTCCAAGATCGGATACTTTTTCAAGAATATCGCCTGGAACATGAACATGCTGAATCTCGTTGTTCCGCTCCACCGTCAGTTCAGTGTTTCCTAATAGTACCTTAGAACTGCTCAGTTCTTCGAACCGCACTACCGGCTTACCATTTACCTCCGTTATGCGGTCGCCATTTTGCAGTCCAATCTCCTGGCCAATAAGTCCCGGAGCGATGCCATCCCGAAGTTGGTCGTTCGGAATAAATGTTTCGCCCCTGCTCAAGGTAAGCATCCAGAAAATAAAGATCCCCAGAGCAATATTGACGGTAACGCCTCCTAACATGACAATTAGTCGCTGCCAGGCTGGCTTTGAACGGAATTCCCAGGGCTGCGGTGGTCCGGCAAGCTGTTCCGTGTCCATCGACTCGTCGATCATCCCCGCAATCTTAACATAGCCGCCCAGAGGAAGCCAGCCAATTCCATATTCACAACCTTTATAATTGAAGCTTACCAGCTTGAAGCCCCAGGCATCGAAGAACAGGTAGAATTTCTCTACCTTGATACCAAAAGCCCGAGCCGCCAGAAAGTGCCCTGCTTCATGTAGTATTATTAAAATTGATAATCCCAGTAACAGTTGACCTGTCATTATTAATCCATCCATGCCTTATCGCGTTGCTTTATTTTTTTTTAGATTCTAATACTTTCTTTTTGTTACCATGGTCTCTGCTAATTCACGGGTCTGCCGGTCGGTTTCCAGATAGTCTTCCAGTGCTGGCTCCTTAATAAAAGGAATGCCAGACATACAAGACTCAATAATATCGCTCATCTGCAGAAAGCCCAGACGGTTATTCAAAAACTCGGCCACGGCCACTTCGTTGGCAGCATTGATCACGCATGGCATGTTACCGCCCGCATTTAAGGCTTCAAAAGCGAGTGCAAGATTGCGAAACGTCTTTTTGTCAGCCTGTTCAAAGCTCAGACCTGGAAAGTCCATGAAATCAAATCGGGGAAAATCGTTCGGTATTCGTTCGGGATATGTCATCGCATACTGGATAGGCAACTTCATATCCGGCAGGCCCATCTGTGCTTTCATTGACCCGTCCTGGAACTGTACGATGGAGTGGATAATCGACTGAGGATGAACGACCACGTCTATCTGTGAAGCATCTAGTCCGAAAAGCCATTTTGCTTCGATCACCTCCAGCCCCTTATTCATTAAAGACGCAGAATCAATAGTGATCTTCTCGCCCATCACCCAGTTGGGATGCTTTAGGGCCTCCGATTTAGTGACAGAGGCCAGAAAGTTCGCATTTTTTCCCCGGAAGGGACCGCCGGAAGCGGTCAGGTAGATTTTTTCAATAGCATTGCCTGCCTCACCGACAAGACATTGGAAGATCGCTGAATGTTCTGAATCCACAGGAAGAATTTTTACTCCGTGCTTTTCCGCCATAGAGGTAACCAGTTCTCCTGCGACCACAAGCGTCTCCTTGTTTGCCAGACAGATATCTTTGCCGGCATCTATAGCCGCAAGAGTGGGCTGCAGGCCTGCAAAGCCTACCATAGCGGTAAGTACCAACGATATTTCAGGGTGCGTTATTATCTCACAAAGCGCATCTGGTCCGCTTAATACTTTAATCTTTAAATGGTCAAGGGCGGCTTTCACCTGCTCGAATTTCCCGGCTCGACCTATAACCACAAACTGGGGCCTAAACTCTGCCGCCTGCCTGATCAATAAGTCAGCATTATTATATGCTGAAAGCATAAAAACCTTAAACCGATCCGGGTTGCGTCGAATCACTTCAAGTGATTGCGTCCCCACACTGCCGGTAGATCCGAGTATAGCTATATTTTTGAAACTAATATTCTCTTGTATTTTCATTCACAAAAAATCAGTCGCACCGACTTATCATTTCACTCAGTTCATCAGCTATCAGACGGTCGTTAGCCAACCGGGGAACTTTATTCTGCCCGCCGAGTTTCCCCTGAGCTTTCATAAACTTCCTGAATGTATCTTTCTGTAAGGCATGCATCACCAGCGGCCGCAATACTTTCCCCTCCACGAGGTCAAAATAATACGAATTCCTCTGCTGCAAGGCTTGGTCGACTTTCGAACTAAAGGCGGCAAGATCAGCAGGTGGCGTACAAAACTCTACGAACCACTCATGATAAGGGAGGGAATCAGGTCCAGGATTTACCTGCGGTGCGACGGTAAATTCTGTTATCTCAATATTTTCGTCACGTGCCGCCGACAAAATCGCACTTTCCACTTCTTCGCCAATCACATGTTCCCCAAAGGCAGAAATATAATGTTTGATTCTACCCGTCACTATGATCCGGTAAGGATCTTTTGACACGAACTTCACCGTATCTCCGATGCTATAAGCCCACAGGCCCGCATGGGTATTCATGATCAGCGCATAATTTTTCCCCAGCTCCACATCCTTCAATGAAATCCTATTGGGATTTTCGCTAAAATACTCCTCCCCGGGGATAAATTCATAAAAAATTCCGGAATCCACTAACAGCAGCAAGCCTTCTTCTTTCTGAGAATCCTGAAAGGCAATAAAACCTTCTGACGCAGGATAGGTCTCGATAGCATCTACTTTTTCCCCTATACTCTCTTCGAGATGCGCACGATAGGGTCCAAAGTTTACTCCTCCATAAACGAAGAGAGAAAAGTTCTTAAAAATGTCTTTGATCTTTTTGCCCTTAGTCCGTGCAGAAAGCCGATCAAAATACATCTGCACCCATGGCGGAATTCCTGAGATCAATCTCATATCCTCATGGAGTGTTTCATCTACGATAGCTTCTATTTTTTCTTCCCAGTCTTCGATACTATTTGTCTCAAATGAAGGTAATCGGTTCTTATGAAGATATTTAGGTACATGATGAGCTGCGATACCCGACAAGCGGCCAACCGCCACGCCGTCATGCAGCTCCAACACCGGGCTGCCCTGCAGGAAGATGATCTTCCCATCAATGAAATCGGCATTTCCCGTCTCATGAATATAGCAGAACAAAGCGTTCCTGGAGGCCTTGATATGTTCTTTGATAGAAACGGCGGTAATGGGAATATACTTCACGCCGGAAGTAGTGCCCGAGGTCTTAGCCAGGTACCTGGGTTTGCCGGGCCATAATACACTTTCTTCGCCTGCTACTACCCGGTCGATATATATCCTGAGACCTTCATAATCTCTTATGGGTACATTTGTCTTAAAATCTTCATAGCTGTGGATGCTGCCAAAATGATGATCCCGACCAAATGCGGTATTCTTCGCATCCTGGATAAGCTTACGAAAAACACGATCCTGGGCAGCAGGGGCATCCTTCTTCCATTTACTCATCTGCATAACGGCCCAGGCAGCGAGAGGTTTAGCCAGCGCGGATTTAATCCCCATCACTACCTGCTGCCTCCTCAAGCAGGATCTCTTCTTCATCAGTATAGCTGTTCACCATATGCCGGTAAGCAATGATAAGGATGACACTGGAAAACGGCACCGTAAACAACAGGCCGAGTAAGAAAGCCATCGCACCCAGAATATTTAGTCCCAACATGATCAGGAACAGCGTAAAAATAAACCAGAAATGCCCCTGGGTTAGTGTCCAGCTCTGGCTGATTGATTCTGAAGAACCGGACTCCTGGTCTACGATAAAGCATACCACAAAACAAAGTCTGATCGTAAAGAATATAATCGGAATAGCAATCAGTATAAATATAGGCAGCATCGTCCAGCTTAAAGGATTGCTGGTGTCAATGTCTGCTGAATTTATAAAATATACCGAACTGATGACTGCGATTAAAAACACCAGAACCAGCCCAATGATGAGTTTGACGATTAAAAAATTCAGCGCCTTGACTAAATTAGGCACGAAGTCGGGAAACTCCGGATCACCGGGCTCGTCTATCAATTTAAAGAAAACCTGGTAAAGCGCCACGGTAAAAAATGCATCAAACAAGCTCAATAGCATATTTTGAATGAGTACACCCATACCACTGGCTCCGCCGAATATAGCGGTCAGCAAAGCCGTGATAATAAAAATTATAACAAATTGCACAGCAGTGAACCCGATTAAAATCCAGAAATTTCTCTTCGCCAGATCCCATGCATCCGTTAGTACATCCGATATTGAAATCGTTCTATCCATAAATTAGTATTGTCTAAAAATAACTCTCTTCCATAAATGTATGTAATTTAATAGATTTCTAATGTTTATTAACAAATAAAAAGGCACTTCCTTAACTTCTAAAAAAGTGCTTTTTATTTAATAAAATATATATGTCTTTAGTGACTTAAAGGAAACTAGGCACAAAAGGTATCAACCTTTTGTGAAAATCCTAACATATTTAGCTATAAATAATTATGTCGCGTC
>CAZFQV010000163.1:0-5916 GCA_964521175.1 uncultured Sphingobacterium sp. | reverse complement strand
GATTTTAGTTGCCATTTTTCAAGTTTTATGTATTCAACATATTCCCGGAGTCTATTCTGCGGGGCTGCAAAGATATAAAAAATTCGGATTTAAAAAGCGGAATTGCTTATTTTTGAGGCATGTCTGAGAGAAAACCCCGCCTTGCCGTCGATATGGATGAGGTACTGGCCGACACCCTGGCCAAATTTATCAAACTTTATAATCGCGATTACGAACTGCCACTTGATCTGAAGATTTTACCCGGCAATGAGATCCGTGACCATATCCCGGAACATATCCAGATGAAAATCCGCGAATACATTAATGAAAAAGGATTTTTCCGCGATCTGGAAGTAATTCCAAATAGTATCGACGTGATGAAAGAGCTGACCAAAAAATACGAGGTGTTCATTGTCTCGGCAGCGATGGAATTTCCTAATTCTCTTCATGATAAATATCAGTGGCTGGCGGAGCATTTTCCATTTATCGGCTGGCAGCATATTATATTCTGTGGTCATAAAATTGTGAATACCGACATACTCATTGACGACAGGATTAAAAACTTTATCGATTTTAAGGGCAGGAAGCTTCTCTTTTCCTCACCCCATAATTTGCTGCTCACGGACTATGAAAGGGTGAATAACTGGGAGGAAGTCGCTGAAAAATTATTATAACATTGTAACAGGCCGCTGGCTCTTTCGTCTAATAATAAATCAAAGACTATGATTGTTACTACAACAAATACCATCGATGGAAAAAAAGTAGTGAAATACCTCGGCATCGTTTCTGGTGAGGCTATCATCGGCGCGAATATCGTGAAGGATTTTTTTGCAGGCATTCGGGATATCGTCGGTGGGCGATCCGGGGCTTATGAAGACGGCCTTCGCCAAGCCAAGGATATTGCTTTGCGGGAGATGCAGGAACAGGCTGCCCGTATGGGGGCCAATGCAGTACTTGCGGTCGATCTGGATTATGAAACTATGGGAGGCAGCGGCAGTATGCTGATGGTAAGCTCCTCCGGTACGGCCGTGATCGTTGAAGATATCCTCTGAGGACTTAGGTAATTAGATTTTTCGCTCCACAAAATCAATCAGTGAGTGAATTACCTTAATATGGATTTCCTGTGCCCTGTCGGCATAAGCCGAATGTGGTGCGCGAATCTCTACATCACAAAGCCCGGCTATTTTACCTCCATCTTTCGCTGTCAGGCCGATCACCTGCATATCTTTTTTTCTCGCTTCGGCTATCGCATTGAGCACATTAAGTGAATTCCCACTGGTACTTATCGCAAACAGCACATCGCCCTCTTTGCCGATAGCTTCTATCATCCTGGAAAACACAAACTCATAGCCATAGTCGTTAGCCACACAGGAAAGATGCGCCGGGTCTGATATGGAAATAGCGGGATAGGCTGGCCGGTGGTTCCGGTATCGTCCCGAAAGTTCTTCTGCAAAATGAATGGCATCACACATGGAGCCTCCGTTCCCGCAAGAGATCACCTTATTCCCCTGCCGCATCGCCTCTACCAGTATTCTGCCTGCCGCTTCAATGCTGTTCAATGAATCCTGATCTGCAAGAAAAGCCGCCAATATCTCCTGCGCTTCAGTAAAATGTGCTTTAATTTTATCCACTAAATATTTTCCGTAAGGGTGTAAGTCCTGCCTTTATTCTGTTCCTTAAGCCACTGCATCAAAGGCTCGAAATAGCTGAGCATGGGCTTGGCACTAAGATCTGAGCCGGTTTTTTCTTTCAAGACCTTTTTCCAGTCTTTACTTGCTCCCGGCGTCATGATGTCTTTCAGAAATTGCCCGACTTCCTTATTCCCATAATAATTGGTAGCCCTGGGGTCCTGTCTGAGGATGTTTTTGGCGATATGGTCGTGCAGCTGGAATAGAATCACCTGCGACAGCGCATAATCGTAATATTGGGCAGCATCATCGTTGATATGAGTTTTTGAAGCAGCATCCGCAAAGTTTTCACCCCGGGTTGATGGCGGAACTATACCCTGGTATTTTTTTGCCAGCTCCCACCATTTCGCATTGATCTGGTCCGCAGGGAGATCATCGGCATATAGTGCTTTTTCGAACTCGGTCATTGTCCCGGCTGAAAATGGAATAAAGACCACAAAGTTTAAAGCTTCCTTGAGCAGTGCCTGGATATCATCTGATTGAGTGCCGGGAGGAATAAAGCCTTTCTTTTCAAGGAAGGGCTTTTGCACGGATGCGAGTCCCATCAGGGTGCCCATTGCCTCATGATAAGCCCGATTAGCGCCTTCACGCAATAAGGGCGGAACATCCGGATTGGTATAGCTCATATAATAGAAAATATGACCTAATTCATGATTGCTGGTCTCGTACCATTCGGCATTGGGCTCTACACTCATCAAACTCCGCACATCATGTTTCAGATCCATATGCCAGGCAGAAGCATGGTTATTCTTTTTGTAGGCGGCATTAGCAGGTACGGGGTAAAGGCTCGACTTTTCCCAAAAGGAAGCCGGAAGCGGATTAAAGCCTATACTCTTATAAAAGTCTTCGGCATCCTTGACGATCCATTCTGCAGTTTTAGTTTTCAGAACCGAGTCCAGGCTGATCCCTTTGACGCTAACCATCGAACTCCAGTCCTGCCCCCAACGGTTAGGCAGCCAATGCGCCGGTAGGTAATCAGGCACCTGATCGACCTTATATTTTTTTGCGAGCTCATAGCGCGCATAGGTATGTAGTTCCCGGTATAAGGGCCGCAACTGCTGATTAATACTTTCTACAAGTTGCATCATTTCGGCTGTCGGCATGCCATAATCCTGAACCTGATAATCGAAGTAGTCTTTATACCCCAGGGCCTGCACCGTTTGATTGCGTAACGTTCTCAACTTAAGCAGGCCTGGCTTCAATCCGATACCTACTTCCTTGCTGGCCTCCCAAACCTTCAGCCGTTTAGCTAAATCTGTTTCTTCACGAAGTGTCTGGTCTATCTCGTTTGCCGAAACCGACTTGCCATCTACCTTAAAATCAAAGCCAAAAAGCTTTTCGGTCTGGGCATTTTCCGCACTGATACGTTCTTTCACCAGGTCGGCCACCGTTTGGGGATTGTCGGCTGCGAGGTAAAGAATCTTTTCCAATTGTTTCTCCTGGAGTTCGCTCAGCTTAGACTTGTCCTTAAGGAATTCAGTAGCCTTTTCAATGTTGCTGATACTCCCAGTAAATGCCGCATATTCCCCACCAGTGCGCTCTACTTCCTTCGCATTGGTGCTATCGCCTTCCACAATCCGGGTATTAGCTGCCCACTCTGCTTCCGATGATGCCTTGTACAGCTTAAGGTATTCATCGGTATACGAATCAATAAATGCCTGTGCTTCGGCATTATTCACTGGCTTGTTGGTGTTACAGGCCATGAAGGCCAGAATAACACAAAAGAAAAAACTACTTCTCATACTTTTAGGGATTAAAGCGATAGTATTTCAACAATTTTAAGCATTTCAGGATTGGCCTCCGGATTATGTTTGACAGCATGCTCGAAGGGGGTAAAGTGGATTTTGCCGTTAACCACTCCGATCATTTCTGTAGTTCTTCCTTCCATTAATGATTCTACCGCAGCAACGCCGAGCCTGCTCGCCAGCACCCGGTCCATACAAGTTGGCGGGCCGCCCCGCTGAATATGTCCCAAAACGGATACGCGGATATCAATTACCGGAAACTTACTCTTGATCTGTTTGGCGATCTCAAATACCCCACCGGCATCATCCCCTTCGGCAACGATGATTATCTTAGAAGATTTGTCTTTACGGCCCATTTCCAGGCGCGTCAGCAAGGCATTCATGTCTGTTTTGGTTTCCGGAACCATAATCGCTTCGGCTCCGGTACCAATACCACTTCTCAGAGCGATCAGACCAGAGTCGCGACCCATAACCTCAACGATGAAGAGACGGTCATGTGACTCTGCCGTATCCCGGATCTTGTCGACGGCATTAATCACTGTATTAATTGCTGTATCATATCCTATGGTAAAGTCGGTGCCGATCAGGTCATTATCTATTGTGCCGGGCAAGCCCATCACCGGAATTTGGTATTCATCATGAAAAACCTTCGATCCGGTAAATGTTCCATCACCGCCAATTGCAATTAGGGCGTCTATCCCCCTTGATTTAAGCTGCTTATAAGCTTTATCTCTGCCTTCTTTGCTGCGGAACTCGTCGCTACGCGCGGTTTTAAGGAATGTCCCGCCGCGCTGTATGATATTTGCTACAGACTTACGTTCCATAGAAATAAAATCGCCACCTATCATGCCATCATAACCACGCAGGATCCCTGTCGCCTCAATATTATAATACAAGGCTGTTCGTACCACCGCTCGTATTGCCGCATTCATTCCCGGTGAGTCGCCGCCAGATGTAAAGACTCCTATATTTTTAATATTTGTTTCAGCCATATTGATCATTTGCGGTCAAATGCAGATTTACCTTCTTTTAAAAAATTAATGTAATTATTTATATCCAAATTAAAAGCCTGGGGCGGTATCAGGACTGTTCCCTCAAGATCGGCCACAACATAATAGGGCTGAGAATTTGTTCCAAATTTATAAGCCTGAAAATCAGCCCATTTCTGTCCGATTGTTCGTATTTTCTTCCCGCTGAATGTAGAAACATATTTATCGTCTTCCGTCAGTTCAGTTTTATCATCAACATACAAAGATATTAAAACATAGTCTTCTTTAAGCCGCCTTAATACTTCCATATCAGCCCATACGGTGGCTTCTATCTTCCTGCAATTGGTACAGCTCCAGCCCGTAAAGTCAATAAGTACCGGCTTTTTTACCGTTCTTGCATGCGCCATTCCTTCATCATAATCGTAAAACGCATCCAGGCCGTAGGGTGCTTGAAAGAGATCGGCATATTTCTTGCCCGAAGTTTCAGTGACAGCAGCCGATATCCCCCGGTTGGAGTAAAGATCAAAATCCTGAGTGGTTTGCGGCGGGAGCCAGGCACTTATCGCCTTCAGCGGCGCACCCCATAGGCCGGGGATCATGTAAAGTGTAAAACCCAGGATGAACATTGCGGCAAACATCCGGGGTAATGACAGATTGCTGATCTCTTTATCTTCCGGAAGACGGAACTTCCCTAGCATATATAGACCCCAGAAGCCAAAGACAACGATCCACACGATCAGGAAAACATCGCGGTTAAACAGACCCCAATGGTAGGCCAGGTCTACATTGGAAAGAAATTTAAAGGCCAGAGCTATCTCCAGGAACCCCAGCGATACCTTCACGGTGTTCAGCCAGCCACCCGATTTTGGCATTTCCTTCAGCCAGGAGGGGAAAATCGCGAATAGCGTAAAAGGAATGGCCAGAGCAGAGGAAAAACCGAGCATGCCTATGGCCGGACCAAGATAAGACCCTTTAGACACAGCATCTACCAGCAAGGTACCGATAATCGGCCCGGTACATGAAAAAGAGACCAGCGCGAGAGTGAAGGCCATGAAAAACAGACCTATAAAGCCGCCCTGGTTAGATTTTTCATCCATTTTGTTGACCAGCGAGGAAGGCAGAGTGATTTCGAAAGCGCCCAGAAAAGAGATTCCAAAAATAAGCAGCACCAAAAAGAAAAGCAGGTTAAAAAAAGCACTGCTAGCCGCCTCATTGAGGGCGGAAGCACCAAAAATCAGGGTGATCAATAAGCCCAGCGCCACGTATATTACGATGATCGAGGTGCCATATATCAAGGCACTTTGGATTCCTTTAGCTCTGGAACCTGCCTTCTTGGTAAAGAAAGAGATCGTTAAAGGGATCAGCGGATAGATACATGGCATAAAAAACGCCGCCAGGCCGCCTATAAAGCCAGCGATAAAAATCCCCCATAGTGATCCGCGCGATGTAGAGGAAGAAGGTGTACTCAGTTCAGGCGCTGAATTTAATGCAGCGTCGCCCGCGCTTATTACACTG
>CAZFQV010000162.1:0-5942 GCA_964521175.1 uncultured Sphingobacterium sp. | reverse complement strand
TTGGCGATAGCGATAAACGCACCATTTTTGGGGATGTTCTGCAGGTCTCTCGGGTCGAACTCTACAGATATCCCAACAATCTGAAGAATCTTATCGACAAAGGTCGTTCCTTTTAAGTGTTCCGCTTTTTGAAATACTTCATTTACCTCATTGATTTTCATTACCTCCATCAGCAATGAAGTGAGTCCAGGTAGATTGAGCTTATCAATTCCGGCCGCTTTAGCAAAGTCTTCCTTTGAAATGATTTTCATCAGTTTTATAATGATTTTTTAAGGATCATGTTGGATTTCCGAAACGGAATAAATGGAGTTCTAATTTATGTCAAATTTCTTAAAATATTTTGTATATTTAGGTATCATCTGATTTCTCTTCTGACAGCCATGCCGGGCGCTAAAAACAATATGTCCGGTTATGAAAGATCGCATTAAAGCTTATTTTACCTTCTCCAAAAAGGAGTTAAACGGTATTTTAGTACTCTTTTTAATATTAGCTGTTACTCTGACTTTACCTTATTTTCTGAAACGTTATGATAAAACCGAAGTGTACGACTTCAATGATTTCAAGAATGAGATAGCTCTGTTCAAGGCATCGGCTTTGAAATCCAAATCTTATAAAAAAGGCCCAAAATACGCGGACAAAACGGCCGATATTCCGCAGGCTTTTAATTTTGATCCTAACGGACTGCCCGAGGCACAATGGCAGCAGCTGGGTTTGTCGGACAGGCAGATCAGGGTGATCAAAAATTTTGAGGCAAAAGGAGGCAGATTTTACAGAAAGACTGATCTAAAGAAGATATATTCCATCAGTATCGGTCAATATAACAGGCTGGAACCTTATATTCAAATTGCTGATCGTCCAGCTTATACGCGGAACACAGCCCTTGAGTCAGGCCCGGTATTAGAGCGTGTTGAACTTAATGCCGCGGATTCAACAGATCTGGAAGCATTACCTGGTATCGGCCCGGTACTAGCGTCCCGGATAATCCGTTTTCGAAATCGCTTAGGCGGGTTTTATGCGAGGGAGCAGCTCCGCGAAGTATACGGTATGGACTCTTTAAAATTCCGGAAAATCAGCACTCGTGTCGGCGTTGATGCTTCTCTGATAAATAAAATAGAGATTAATGCCGTATCTTTTGAGCAGTTAAAACAACATCCATATCTCAATTATAAGCAAATCAATGCCGTTTTAAGATATCGGGAGCAACACGGCACTTATTTGTCGGTTAATGATTTGAAAGGAGTTATTCTTCTGGATGACGAAACTATTCGTAAAATTGAACCTTATTTATCTTTTTGATCCTATATGCTCAGTACGAAACTGAAAGATGCCATCAGAGACATCCCTGACTTTCCCAGGAAAGGAATAGTTTTTAAAGATATCACCCCCATTCTTAAGGATGCCGTCTTGTGCTCTTTAATAATCGATGAATTCGTCAGGCAGATCGATATCCGACAAGTAGACCTTATCGCAGGAATTGAGAGCCGGGGGTTCTTGTTTGGCCTTATGTTAGCCAATCGTCTGCAAGTCCCGTTTGTGCCGATACGAAAAAAAGGCAAATTGCCTGCCGAAACGATTCAGGAAGCCTGTGAGCTGGAATACGGTTCTACTATTCTTGAACTCCACGCTGATGCTTTTCTTCCCGGACAGAAGGTGATGATCCATGACGATCTGTTGGCGACTGGTGGAACTGTTTTGGCTGCAGCGCGATTAATCGAACGATTGGGCGGGATTGTTACAGGCTATACTTTTGTGGTAAGCCTGGATTTTCTCAATGGTAAGGATAAAATCAGATCGGTGTCCGAAAATATCATCAGCCTGGTCTCTTATTAGGCACTGGCGAAGGCTTTATTCTTTGGTTCCATAATTGCTACATAAGTAAAAAATCAAGATTATGCAATCATCCACAGCTTCTACCCCGGGGAAAATAGATTTCCAATTAGCTGAAAGTCAGCAAATGATTATTGATACGGTTCATGACTTTGCAGAGAAGCATATCCGTCCGCATGTCATGGAATGGGATGAAACGCAGACCTTCCCTGTAGAAGTATTTAAAAAGCTGGGTGAGCTGGGGCTGATGGGCGTCCTGGTGCCTGAAGAATACGGAGGCGCAGGCCTGGGATATCCTGAATACGTTCATGTAATTTCCGAGATCTCTAAAGTATGCGGATCTATAGGCCTGTCGGTAGCAGCACATAATTCATTATGCACCGGACATATGCTTGCCTTTGGCAATGAAGAGCAGAAGAGAAAATGGTTGCCCAGACTTGCGTCTGCAGAATGGATTGGTTCCTGGGGGCTGACAGAAGCAAATACAGGTTCAGATGCCATGCGGATGGATACCACTGCGGTTCTCGATGGTGATCATTATGTGGTAAACGGCTCTAAGAACTGGATCACCCATGGCAAATCCGCCAACATCGCCGTAGTTATGGTGCGTACGGGTGAGAAAGGTGACTCAAAGGGTATATCTGCTATAGTGATTGAAAAAGACACTCCCGGATTTAGCCCGGGGAGGAAAGAAAATAAGCTGGGTATGCGGGCTTCTGAAACTACAGAACTGATCTTTGATGACTGTCATGTGCCTAAAGAGAATCTTCTTGGAGAGGAGGGAGAAGGTTTCAGACAGGCCATGTTTGTGCTTGACGGAGGAAGGATATCGATTGCAGCCCTGGCTTTAGGGATGGCTAAAGGGGCGCTTACTGCTTCCATTGATTATTCGAAACAACGCCATCAGTTTGGTCAGCCCATCTCAAACTTCCAGGGTATATCATTTAAGCTTGCCGATATGGCCACAGAAATCGAAGCTGCGGAGTTGTTGATAATGAAGGCAGCAGATTTGAAAAGCCGGGGAAAGAATGTGACCAAGCAATCAGCAATGGCCAAATATTTTGCATCAGAAGTTTGCGTGAAAGTAGCAACTGAAGCTGTACAGATCTTCGGCGGCTACGGTTATACCAAAGACTTCCCTGTGGAAAAGTTTTATCGTGATTCCAAGTTATGCACCATAGGCGAGGGTACTTCGGAAATCCAAAAAATTGTGATTGCACGGGAAATTCTGAATGGCAATAGACAATAGCAAATCTGAAAGTCGCAGGCGAACTAATAAATAACTACAAATCCAATAACAAATCGCATTATGCATTGTTAAGTCATTGGGCGTTCGCTCGTCGTTCATCAATTGCATATGGAAAATAGGAAATTTTATCTCTCCACTGAAATCAAGTATAATTGCCTGGATATTGTAAAGATGTGGGGTACAGATTTTGAGCTGAGGGTTTACTCATTAACGGATACCAACTATCATGTCGCTGAAAATTGTTTGGAAAAATACGGTGATGCTCATCCCGGGTACTTTGCTTTCGAGGTAAGTCTTGATGATGAGTTCTCTTACTCTTTTATGGATGATGGCATTCGTTGGTATGCCGATCACAAGGGCCAAACCGAAATGGAAATCCACCGGACAGACCCGCGTCTAAACTTTCAGGACGGTATTTCTGACTTTCATAATGAGTTTTAAAAAAATATTCTGCATCTTCAGTCGCAATGAAGTTGATTGCCAGGATTTCCTCTAAAATAAATGAAGTCTTGTACGCTAACCCTGATCCTATAGTTAGGGCCAGAATTAACGTGCTCTTCTATTTGATGTCATTTTCGGTACTATTATGTATTTTTCTGATAATTAGCTATTCAATTTACGGTCCCGTTTACCAGCTGGTGCGGATTATCTTCATCGCTTTCTTGGTGAGCTTTGCTCTCTATAAACTGATAGCACTCGGCGATTACCGGCCGGCTGCGCACGTGATCATGTTTGTTCTTAACCTGCTGGTGTGGACGAACGTACTTTTACTCGTTCAGGGAATTAATATAGTGACGATCCAGTATGTTTTAATAGGCATAACGGCCAGCTTTTATCTATTGAATAGCCGGGCCGGCATGATCTACTCGATGTTAATACTATTGCCCGTGGTGTTACACCTGGTATTCAACGGAACATATGGCATCCAGGTGAAAATTCCACCCCAGCAGGTTAGCGACTCAGTTTTTATACTGATCATGCTGTTCAATTTTTCAATGATTATTTTCATTAATTATCATTTTCTGCGTGCCTTTTTCTTTGCCCTTCAGAAGTTAAAAGAATCTCAGCAGGACGAACAACAATTGAATGAAAAGCTGAAGGATGCTATCGCTACAGCAGAAGCCTCCTCCAGGGCTAAGTCAGACTTTCTTTCCACCATGTCCCACGAATTAAGGACACCTCTAAATTCCGTCATTGGGATGAGTTATGTATTGCTGGAAAGTAACCCAAGGAAAGATCAGGAGGAGAATTTGAAGGTATTGCATTTCTCGGCCGGCAGTCTGTTATCTCTTATTAATGATATCCTGGACTTTAATAAACTCGATTATGAAAAAATTCAGCTCGAGCATATCGAGTTTAGTCCGAGTGAATTGATGAATAGTATTTATTCTGGTTTCCAATTCCAGGCTGAAGAGAAGGGGCTAGTATTTAAACTGAATATAAGTCCGAACCTCACTCACGCTAAATTTTTAGGAGACCCAACCCGCTTATTGCAGATCCTTTTTAACCTGATTGGTAATGCGATTAAATTCACCTCCAGAGGATTTGTTGACGTGGATATGGGCTTGACTGAAACAGAAGAAAATCATTCGTTATTGCGTATTTCTATAGCTGATTCGGGCATTGGGATCGCCCCCGAGCATCAGGAAATAATCTTCGAGCCTTTTTCACAGGCATCTACTAATATCACTCGAAAATTTGGAGGTACCGGACTAGGTCTTGCCATTACGAAACAGCTGTTGGAACTGCACGATTCGAAATTGATCATTCAAAGTGAACTCGGTATAGGGACAACTTTCACATTTAGTATTCGCTATGAAAATGCAGATCTCTCGAGAGACCACGGCAATGTTGAGGATAACCCCCAGTCAAAACAGACAGATCTTACTAATCTGAAGGTTTTGGTTGCAGAAGATAATTCAATGAATGTTTTTTTAATGCAAAAGCTTTTCCTTAATTGGGGGGTCAACGCTGATTTTGTGTTAAATGGAAAAGAGGCTGTGGCGAAAACCATCGATAAACGCTATGATGTCATTCTAATGGATATTCATATGCCTGTAATGGATGGCTATGAGGCTACCCGGCAAATTATCAAGATGCATCCGGTAACACGCCGCAAGCCCTGGATTATAGCGTTAACGGCCTCAGTGGCGACGGGTATTCACACTAAGATTCGTGAAGTTGGCCTGGACGATTATTTGTCAAAGCCCTTTAATCCAATAGAGTTGAAGAACAAGCTGGTTATGATAGCGCGTTTCCGGGATGACGCTGAATTAAAATCTAAGGAGTGATTGCTTTACCGCTGAGTGCTACTTTCGATTTAATCGAGCTACAGACCTTATTTAATCTGGTCTATTTCTTTTTTCTCAATCGTTCTTCTGCTGCTTTTACTTCGTCTTTTTCTGTAGTAATAGGATCGCGAGAGACCCTGGATGAAGACTTGGACATAGTGTCGGGATGGCGTTCAGCGGTGCTGACAAAGGCATTATCGTCAGTGCGTTTCCTGATTTGAACTTTCTTAGGTTTCATAACGTTATTTTAGAATAAAAACGCTGGAAGTTATAAATTGTTCGATGTTTTTTATTCGGATGATTTGATCTTTAATATTTTTTGTACATTTGCAATCCAATTCTGAAAGGGGGTATCTGATAAATTATGATCATTATTAATGTAAAAGACGGCGAATCATTGGACAGAGCTTTAAAACGCTTTAAGAAAAAATTCGAAAAGACCGGTGTTTTAAGAGAACTCCGCAGTCGCCAGGCTTATGAAAAAAAGTCTATAACCCGTCGTACACAGGTTAAAAAAGCGATATATAAGCAAGGATTAAACATCGAGTCTGTTTAATTTTTTCTTAAATTTATAA
>CAZFQV010000161.1:0-5954 GCA_964521175.1 uncultured Sphingobacterium sp. | reverse complement strand
TGGGTCCCGCAACGTTCTGGTCATTTCTCCTGGAAAAGAGAAAAGAACCCCGTTTAAGCTGGTTTTATAATTTCATGAAAACGGGTGAAACCTTTGAAGATATTTTGTTTAATACCCAGGGGATACCCGAAGATTCCCCTTTCGATGAATCTCCGGTAAAGGCTTTCCGTGAAGTAGGAACGACCGTCTTCAAAAGTGGGTGGGAAAAGGATGACTTTGCCTTTGTGATGCGTACCGGCGCCTTTTACAATCACCAGCATCTTGATCAGGGAAGCTTCTTTCTGGCTGTCGCGGCCAGATATTCCTGGAAGACCGCCATCTAAAATATTCGACTTATTATGACGATCCATTATACCAGTCGAAACTGATCCAGCCGGTTGCTCATTCAACGATCCTGATCGATGATAATGAGTAAAGCCAGCGAACCGGCGACCATCAAGGCTTTGCTCCGGGGTTTGACGACCATGCCTTTATTGCCAGCTTCCTTGATGGCAAGGATGCGGCTTTTTCCTCCGGGGATATTGGTCGGGTGTATTACGACAAAGTTAAATCACTGGCCCGAAATGTTCTGTATATTAAGCCACGTACAGTGCTTATGCTGGATACCGCGGTGCCGGCAGAGAAGGACACGAAGCTCACTCTGCTT
This sequence comes from uncultured Sphingobacterium sp., assembly GCA_964521175.1. Classification (GTDB taxonomy): domain Bacteria; phylum Bacteroidota; class Bacteroidia; order Sphingobacteriales; family Sphingobacteriaceae; genus Daejeonella. The sequence continues at coordinate 5,308 of CAZFQV010000161.1, read as the reverse complement.
TATCAGACCATGGAACTTGATGATATCACCGCAGGTAAGGATCTTTCCAGGATCACAAAAAATGGCGTTTCCTTAAACATTTTGCATCTTAATCCAGAGGTGGAGACTCAAGCCGTTGAAACTCCGCATTACCTGTATACGCTGCAAAGAGAGCGCCATTTAAAGAAGGAAGGGATGCTGACCGTTTCGGCGAGTACTAAGAACCTGCAGCCGCTGGTAATTGCCAACCTGCTGACGACCACACAGGGTACAGCTCCCGAAGTGATCACAGAGGAAGGGAATGGCTTTATGAGCGGCCAGACAGCCGGCAGGAAATTTGCGTTCAATACGCGTCCCGGCCAGGCATATAATGTTGATGGCATGAAAACGGATGCTGCAGGCCTGGTATGGAGTGACGACCGGACTTTCGTAGCGCTAACTAAGATTTTTAAAAATACAGGAACAGGACAGTCGGTCAGCGCTGATATTCCACTGAGTTTTGAGTTGTCTGCCGATGGAATAAAATACTCGACAGGAGCTGAAACGAGACTTAGCCTGGGCGTAGCTTCAAAACCACGGACAGTGAAACTTAACGGTAATGTTATCCGTAATTTTACTTACGATAACAACGCTAAGAGCCTGATCATTACCCTGCCTGCCGGGGAAGGATTGTTAACTATTGCGTTATAAAGGGGTAACATTCGAATGTTGCAGGAAGTATTTGTAAATTGCCTCCTGCAACATATTCATGTGAGTTGGATATAAAAGAATTATTAATGCTATTTCAGGATCGGGTATCAGATGGGTATAGGAAGTATAAATCCTCCCCGTACCCCACTATGAGGGGGACAGCGTGTTGCCTATCAAAGCTGCGTGTTTAGGCACTATGCTATCTCCCGCTGGCGGGAGAATCAAAGAGGGTGGATTATATATATTATCATGTTAATATATTATTTACCTTTTTTCTTATATCGAACCCGCATTATGTTAATGTAAATTCGGTATTTCAGGCGATCGGCTTTGAGTAATCAGCTTCTTTGTCAGGAGAACTGGCTCATAGCTCACGGCCCATAGCCTATAACAAATAAACAAACTATAAAATGGACGAATTTTCTCTTAAAGATAAAGTGATCATAGTGACCGGCGGAACCGGTATACTCGGAAACTCTTTTATTAATGGAATTGTAAAGGCCGGAGGCACGGTTGGTATCCTGGGAAGAAATAAGGATATCGCCGAAGAGCGTGCCGCCCTGATCAATAAGAACGGTGGAAGGGCAATTGCGCTTGTGGCTGACGCGATGGATGAAGGGCAGTTACAGGAAGCCAGGGATAAAGTACTGGATGCTTTTGGAAAGATTGACGGCCTGGTTAATGGAGCCGGTGGAAATCAGCCGGACGGTGTGCTTATGCCGGATGATGATATCTTCAAAATGAACCTTGCCGGGATGAAAAAAGTGATGGAACTGAATACCTGGGGTACGCTTATCCCTACCCAGGTTTTTGCTGAAGCGATGGTCAGAACAGCAGGTGAAGGCAGTATTGTGAATATTTCTTCCATGAACTCTAAGCGTGCTATTACCCGGGTATTAGGATATAACATGGGAAAGGCTGCCGTAGATTGTTATAATCAATGGTTTGCCGTTGAATTGGCCAATCGCTATGGTGATAAAATGCGTATGAACGCGCTTGCGCCTGGCTTTTTTCTGACAGAACAGAACCGGAACCTGCTCACCAAGCCGGATGGTACTTATACCGAAAGGGGTGAAAAAGTGATCCGCAACACGCCTTTTAAAAGGTTCGGCCATCCGGATGAACTGCAGGGCGCCCTGGTATGGCTCTTAAGTGATGCCTCGCGTTTTGTCACCGGCTCAATGATTTGCGTGGACGGAGGCTTCTCAATTTTCGGAGGAGTATAATGAATTCAGAGTCCGGAATGAGCACTTATGCCACGCAGCATACGATGCGCTGGTATGGGCCGGATGATCTGGTTAGCCTATCAGACATCAGACAAGCAGGCTGCACTGGCGTGGTTACAGCGCTTCACCATGTCCCTAACGGAGAGATATGGGGTATTGAAGAGATCGAAGAGCGTAAACTGGAGATTGAGCAGACCGGAATGGCATGGGTTGTAGTGGAGAGTGTTCCCGTGCATGAAAGTATTAAAACGCAGACGGGCAGCTACCTACGGCATATTGAAAATTATAAGCAGAGCATCCGCAATTTATCTGCATGCGGGATTCGCTGTGTGACCTATAATTTTATGCCTGTGCTTGACTGGACTCGCACTGACCTGGCATATACTGTTGAAGATGGCTCAAAAGCTCTTCGCTTTGAGCGCGCAGCTTTTATTGCATTTGATCTGTTTATTTTGGAACGCCCGGGAGCTGAGAAGGATTATCTGCCGGCAGAGATCGAACGTGCTAAACAGCGATTTGACAAAATGGATCAGATTGAAAAGAAAGTTCTTTCGCAAAATATTATTGCGGGCTTACCGGGAAGTGAAGAAAGTTTTACCATCAGCCAGTTTCAGCAGGCGCTGGATACTTATCAGGGTATTGATGAAGCCAGGCTAAGGGGACATCTGATATATTTCCTGAAAGAGATCATCCCTGTCGCAGAAGAGTGTGGGGTTGATATGGTGATACATCCGGACGATCCTCCTTATCCTATTTTAGGGCTCCCCAGGGTAGTAAGTACCGCGGACGATATCAATGCCCTCATTACTGCCGTTCCGTCCCTGCGCAACGGTCTATGCTTCTGTACGGGCTCATTTGGAGTCAGGAAAGATAATAATCTTCCTGCAATGGTTGCCGAATTTGGCGACCGGATCAATTTCATCCATCTCAGGAGTACCCGTCGAAATGAATCGGGCGACTTCTTTGAAGATAACCATCTGGAAGGCGATGTAGATATGTACTCGGTAATGAAAGAGTTACTAGGTGTAGCGCAGCAGCGTAAAGTATCTATTCCCATGCGCCCCGATCATGGCCATCAGATGCTCGATGATCTGAACAAAATGACCAATCCGGGTTATTCGGCGATTGGCCGGTTGCGGGGCCTCGCCGAATTGCGTGGACTGGAATATGGAATTCTACGAGGAAATCCGCTGTTATAGAATCTTTATGTAAATTCCTTTTTGTTAACATCGTATTGACTCTATGGGAAGCGTACCTTTTGTTTATCTTTAGGGCTGGATGGCCGAAAGGAAGATCGACAGTAAGATAGATATTACTGATATAAAGGAATTTGAAAAGATTTTCAAATCTCATTATGTCAAATTGACTCTTTTTGCCAATAAATTTCTGAATGATCTCGATATCTCGGAAGAGATCGTCTCCGGTTGTTTAGCCAGCCTCTGGGAAAACCGGCGCACTATAGATATTACTACGTCTATTAGTGCCTATTTATATAGAATGGTACGGAATAAGTCGCTCAATTACATAAAACGACAAAAGATTGAGAACGAGTATGTGAGTTATTTAATACAAAATAAACTGATTAATGAATTGCCTGAGCATGATTGCGACCCCTATCAGGAAAAGGAGGTTGCCGAACAGATCCGTATAGCGGTAGATTCTCTTCCGGACAGGTGCAGGGAGGTTTTTATGTTGAGTCGATTTCAATATCTCAAGAATAGGGAAATTGCTGAAAAATTGGGTATTTCTCAAAATACAGTGGAACGACAGATAACCATCGCCCTCGATAAACTCCGAAAAAAACTCGGATGCGTGCTAGGCCCGGTGTTCCTGTGGTTTTTGTAAAAATTGATCTTTTGATGTGAGCGATCAGCTATGGGCTATGAGCTCATTCTAAAGGGGGAGGAAGCTGACAGCTCAAAGCTCAGGGCTCAGTGCTGATATCCTCAAACTAACCTGAGTTCGATATGAGGAAGGTTAAAATGACAAGGTTATACTTGGTCAGATAAGGCCCTGGAGCCAAAATAATCTGATTATGGAAAGCAATACCTGTGTGGTATAGGATAGTTCAGCCCTTTCCTCCGGAGTAGTTCCGGCAAGAAAGGCCGTTCTGTTTCAAATGACCAAAAGCCGGACGCTACCTCCTCCGGCAAGGTTTACCTTACCCCGGGCTGTATTTCATGGGAACGGGGAACCCCGCAAAAGAACGACCTGCCGGCGTGAGTAAACCCGGGTGGCAGGCGTAGCTTTTTGCAGCGGAGAATTCCATGATAGCCGTTGTATCTGATGCAAAAACTACAGCAACGGGCTGTCAGGACCGAAGTAGCACAGACCTTGCTTTCTAAAACAAGAGAAAATTAAGTCAATTTAAACATCACCCCAACAAGATTTTATATCAAACTCATATTAATTAACAATAATTTAACATCTCTTTGGGGGTAGAGGTGGATCAAACTGTCTATATACAAGTGATATGAATGAAAGTGACAAAATATTAATCGTCAAATATATAACCAGGCAGGCATCTGATGAAGAGATTGCTATGGCGAAATATTTAATTAGTTCTGAGGAGGAACACGAAAGCTTTTATATACAATGCTATGAAGCCTGGCAGCAGGCTTTACTCTGTAGTCCGAGAAAGATTAACGAGGAAGCTGCCTACAATGCGTTTCTTGCAAACGCTATTCAGGAAGAGCCTGTTCATAAGGCCGTGCCGGTGTATAGACTTTGGAAATGGCAGGCTGCAGCGGCAGTGTTGCTGATAAGTGCAATTGCCGCTCTGTTTTATTTGCAAGCCCCCTTCAATAATAACCTTGCTTTTGGAGAAGAGTCTTTAAAATCGCTGGCTCTCACTGAAATAAGCGTCCCCAAAGGAACCACCAGGCAAATAACTCTACCAGATGGAACACAAATCAGGATCAATGCTGGAAGTTATTTACGTTTTGATGAGAGCTTTGGCAATACCTCCCGAACAGTTTATCTTGATGGGGAAGCTTACTTTGATATAGCGGAAAACACGCTGCCGTTTATTGTAAAAACAAATAATTATACCATTCGCGATATAGGAACTATTTTTAACGTAAAAGCCTATTCCGCAGATTTTGCCCTCGAAACAGCCGTGATTGAAGGTGAGATCTCTGTCGAAGGAAAACTATTTGGAAACTCAAACAATGCTGAAAGCGTATCAATCAAGAAGAGACAGGCTTTAAAGTTGAATTACGCTCCGCAGAACTCTGCGTTAGTTCAGGAAAGCAGGTCAGAGCAGGATATCGATGTTATCAAGGTTCAAAAAATGGTAACCCCTCAGTTGGAGGAGTATACCGGATGGACCGAGGACTTGCTGGTGTTTGAGGGGAAAACGTTCCAGGAGATATCAAAGATCATGGAAAGGAAATATGACGTTGAAATAGTGA
>CAZFQV010000160.1:0-5959 GCA_964521175.1 uncultured Sphingobacterium sp. | reverse complement strand
GGGCCGAATGGGTTTTACCGCGAGTTTAAAGGAAGTGCTGTGAATCCGCTGCTTGAAATCAATCTGGAATACGAACAACACAGGATCAACAGAGGCAGATTAAGCGGCAATATTATGCTATCGGTTAAGAATATAGATTCCCAAGCCCATACAATTATGCTTTTGGATAACAGTTATAAAGGTGGCAGTCAGGTTAAAGCGGTCGGGCCGGGAGCTACAGTAACTCTTGTCGCAGGACTTTCAAAAAGCTATAATTGGTATGACCATAGTGTCAGAGTAAAAGGCTTTGAAGAGTTCGAAGAACGCTTTGCCGGTAGAGTGGAAACCGGGCTGGTTACAAAAACCGATCCTCTGATGGGAAATGTTATTTAACCGATTATTGGTTATAGGTAGTTAAATAACTTACCCGATGTAACCCTTTTTTGTTATTGTTTGAACGAGAAAACAAGTCATAATTTCGCCTTCATGCCGGATTTACGCTATCAAAAATTAAGCGGATGGTCTCCCAAGCGAAAGAGCCTTGAAATTGACTTAAAAAAACAGCAAAAAATGGACTTTATTTAAAAGTTCAGTCCAGGGATCAATAACGAAGTACAGTATTTGTCCCTCGTTTTATTCCTGCAGTGCTTTTTCTTCTACAACCGGAACGGGGCTGTGCGCGGGCTCATCATTGATGCCGTCTTTTGCATCCTTGAACTCTTTCATGCCCTTTCCTAAGCCACGCATCATTTCGGGAATTTTCTTCCCGCCAAACATTAATAATATAACCAGAGCGATGAGAATCATTTCTGGTGCACCTAAACCTGCCATAATTTTTGAGTTTAATAATGCTAATGTGATAATAATAGAATTGAAACGCTCAAGTCTATTAAATATTTTACAAATAACCGACATCCTTTTAGACATTGACTGGCTGGTGAGATTTTAGTATTTCAGTACTTTTTGATTTTTCGGGGCGCATGCAATGTTATTACAGCCTTGTTTGCGTAGCTGGTAATACGACTTGTTTCGGCAAACAAAAGGTGTGCAGTTTACATTCGTCGTGTAAATCAGGTCATTAACAATAATTTACCTTCAGTTCTTGCCCGGCAGCGGACTGCGACCGTCAAACTATTTTTCTGTTTGATTTGTTTAACGGATAAGGCATTTAATTAAACAGAGACACCATGAAGCGATTTAAATACATCACCCCTTTTATTATTGCGATTTTGTTTGCGTGCCATTCATCTAAGCTGCCGCGTGCGCCTAAACGTGATGTGCCGGTAGCTCTTAATATCCGTACCGAGAATAACGCCACGGTCAATTTTGTGAATACCAATTACTTTGGCTTTCAACTCATCCGGGATCTGGATCAATTCCAGGCGGTTGATTTCACATTGGTCGAGAACGATGAGAACCCCGAGGTAGTCTTGGATGTGGATATCGAAAATTTCACTTTGTGGCCCAAAGATGAACGTTTATTCAGGAGGAGAGTCAGCCGTAATATCATCGTCGGAACCAATTCTGCGGGAAAGCCAGTGTACCAGACGGTAACGGCATTGGTCGATATTGTGCAGGTTCAACAGCGTACAAGTGCAAGGTTTAATGCCAAAATAACCATAAAAGGCGATCCCGGCCTTGAATTTCAGCGTACTTTTGTGCCCAATTACAAATATCAGAATTCTTATGTCGATAATATCCAGGGAGATTCCAGGGCCGTTGATCCATTAATGCTATCCCGCGGAATGTCAATTGAACCAAATGAAGATGACTTTCTCCTCTTGCTCGCACGCCGGGAAATGATAGGACGGCTTTCCGCTGAGCTAAGAAAATATTATAATGTAAAAGTCAAGTCATCAGAATAGATGAGAACTCTAATGCTTATTTTGTATAATTTCTGATATAATAACAATTTATAATATTTTCTAAGTGTTTGCTTTTATTTTTGGGGATGACCAAATTCTCGAAGATTAGCCTGAGTATTATTCCTTTACTGTTATTTATTTCCTGTATCTCAAAAGCGCAAAACCTGTCTCTGATCGGCAAACCAGAGCAATTTGCGGTCGAACAGCTTTCCAACTATAAAGATATAGAAGAGCGTGCGATTGAACATGAGGAATACCCGATGCTGATATTCAGGGATGCCGACAAAGAGTTAGAAATGTATTTTTCCTTTTATCGTAATGAAAAGATCTGTGACATGGTCCGGGTAAACGCTACCGCCGCAGATTTGAAAGAAGATCTGGATGTAATTAAGTCGGACTTCACCTCGGTGCAGGATAAAACATGGGAAAATTCCACTCATACCATCCGCGTGAAGGTCTTTGATGACCTCGAAAACAAAAAAAAGATATTTATGGTGATTGAGAATATCGGCCACTGAATCATTTCCTGCCCAATAAAAAATCCTTTTATATCAAGAACATTACATTCGCCGGGTTAAACCAGAGATACGTCTTAAAGTCATAACACCAAATTCACGCTAATTATAACGTACTCCTAGAATCCATGAACAGAATTATTTTTTTCCTATCTATTTTCTTCCTGACCTCTTCCGTGTATGGTCAAACCCATAATGTAACCGGAGTAGTTCAGGATAGCACCGGAGCTGGGGTTTTCAGTGCGACGGTTAAATTGGTTATCCCGAATGCTGGTGCGACAGACACCTTGCTCACCCGTTCTGATGTAGACGGTAATTTTACATTCCGGAATGTTAAAACATCCCGTTTCGCTGTTCACATATCGAGCCTGGGATATTCACCTTCGGTGACAAGCCATACTTTTTCTGACGCTACACCGAACATCACACTGCCGCCCATTATTCTGCGGGCGAATAGTCGTCTGATCGATGAGGTAGTAGTGGATGGTACACCATCGGTATTGATCAAGACTGACACCATTCAGTATAGCGTTTCGGATCTCAAGTTAAAGCCGGATGCGGTAGTGGAAGATGCCATTAAACGGCTTGACGGAGCAGAAGTAGATAAAGATGGTAATGTAACCGCTGCGGGAAAACCGGTAACTAAAATCAAGGTTGACGGAAAAGAAGTATTTGGCGGCGACATGCAGACAATCACTAAAAACATCCCTGCGGATGCTATTGATAAGATTCAGCTAATTGATGATTATGGCGATCAGGCGGCATTTACAGGAGTCAAGGAGGGTGATCCTGAAACGATTATTAATATAACCACCAGACCTGGCCGGAACCATGGCCTGATCGCTAATGGTACCATTGGCGGAGGAACAGAAGATCGCTATCAGCTTGGGATCTTCGCAAGTCAGTTCAGAGGTGATCGTAACCTGGGTATCACGGCAAATCTCAATAATAATAATACCCAGATCGGTGGAGGAAACTTTGGTGGTCGTGCGGGTGCTAGAGGAGGAGGCTTCCAGGGTGGCAGTGGCGGCGGCGCAGGGATTACCAGCCTGGGTTCATTGGGCCTTAATTATAACAATACATGGGGTCCTAAAATTAAGGTTAGTGGAGCTTATTATTTCAATAACCGTGATGGGAACACGATTAGTAATGTTTTCAGGCAAAGTGCCAATACTTTGGGAACTATCTTAAGTACAGAGTATAGTACCGTTAATAATATCAGCACATCTCATGCATTCAATGGCCGGTTCGAGTACAATATAAACAAGTCCAATCAGTTGATGTTCATGCCTTTTATTAATTTCTCCAAAACCAGTAATGACAACACCGGATCTGTTTTCCAAACCGGGGTGATCAGACAAGATCAGACCAGTATTTCAAACAGCAAGTCTACCACCCCCAACATTAACGCGATGGTACTCTACAATCACCTCTTCCAAAAGGAAAGACGCAATTACTCGGTGAGCATGAATCTCAGGAATAGCAGGATGGAGTCTGACCAGGGAAGTGATAATCACATCGTCTATTATGATCCAACGGGGAATACCCTTCAGGACTCTATTAATTACCGGTTAAACTCTACCTTGAATCGTACCTTTAGTGGTTCCGGAAGACTCGTTTATAATGAGCCGATAAGCGAATTCGGGAGAATTCAGGTAAACTATAATTTGAACTATAATAATTATGACAATAGCCGGGTTTCGAGTCTGACAGATCCTGCAGGCAACCTTCAGGCTATAGACTCTCTCAGCAATGTCTTTCAATATTCATTTGTCTCCCAGAGGATCGGACTTAATTATAATTTTAGAGACAAGAATAACGATTTATCTCTGGGCTTGACTGCTAATCCAACGCATCTGTCGGGTAATTCGGTGAGTCTAAATACCACAATTAATCGCTCTAATTTCTTTCTAGCGCCAATCGCTCGTTATCAGTATCGTTTCGGCGGCACAAAGTCCTTGACGGTTAACTACTACGGTTCGGCAGCAGAGCCTCAGTTTGCACAGCTTCAGCCGGTACGCGATGTTTCTAACCCGCAGCGTCCTATTGTCGGAAACCCTGATCTGAACAGTTCATTTTCGCATACCCTGGATGCGAACTTTAGGACCTCTGATCCTGAAAAGCACTCATCCTTAATGCTTAGTTTACAGGCAAATACGATCAGCAACCAGATCGTTCAGAACATCGTGCTCATACCAGACGTTTATCAAAGCCGTAAACAGGAAGTACGCTATGTCAATACAAGCGGCTACTATACCTACTTTGGACGGTATGATTGGCAAAAATCATTCGCGGATAGGCAATATACGCTGCGCGTATATGGGGATACCCGGTTCACAAAAAGTGTGTCATTGGCAGATAATATCAAGAATTTTTCTGAAAGAAGGAATATTAGTCAGCGTGTGAGTCTGCAGCTCAATCCAGGGAACTGGATGGAAGTTACGCCAAGACTAGCTTATATTAACACGGTGACCAATTATACTCTGGAGACCAACACAGACACCAGGCTAAATACCTATTCGTTCGATATTGACGGAAGGCTACTTTTCCTAAAGGATAAATCCCTGGTGTTTGGATTCAATGGGGGGAAAACCTACAACAACGGTTACGTCGGTAATTTAAATACTAACCCGGTTATTGTTAATACATATATCGAAAAGAAGTTTAGTAAAAATATGGCCTACGTGCGCTTCCAGGCTTTCGATTTATTTAACCAAGCCAATAATATCAGCAGAAGCGTTGTGGAAAATGGCTTTACTGACATTCAGACCAACCGCCTGACTCAATACTTTATGCTTACCTTAAATATGAGGATCAATAAATTCGCAGGCAAATCGCAAAATCAGGTTCCTCCAGGGGTCGGACCAAGGGGATATGACCGCGGTGGCCCTCCTGATGGCGGCGGAATGAGAAGGGGGAATTTTTGATTCTTTAAAAGATGCTATTTTTTCATCAAAAATCTTCCCGCCTCCTGCCGGCGTGGCACCTACTTTCCCTTCAGCTGGAATTAGGCAAAGAGCCGCGACTGGCCGATATTTCTTGTAAATCCTCGTTTATTCTTTATGGCTGCAATCCAAGCCGTGGTCATGCCGGTGGGGTTACTGAAAGCAGCTGCACCACTTCTCTGGATTGCTATGATGCAGTGAAAACATGAATGGTAATGCAAAAGAATAAACGGTCTTTACGGCGAAATCTCAGCAGGCCGGTCAGCACTCCGTAGCAGGGTTTACCGGAGCTTAAAGCCAGTGAAGCCTCCGTTAAATGACCTCTTACCCCTTCCTACAACACACTATCCGTTCATATGCTTTTGCCCCGGCAATGCATCTCCGTTCTGCTCTCTTCCGCCTTGGCTGGTGCGGTCATTACAGGCAAGGCCAAAGCACTGACTTTCATAGCGCCAGGCGCAGCGGCGGGGTTTTGGGCCTTTTTTCCTGCAGAAAAAGGCCTAGGCCAACCGTGGCTATGAGCGGGTGAAATTGCATTAAGAGCCATCTATTTCATGGGAAGAAGATGACTAATAAGAATCATGGTTTTTATTGACCAGTATAGGTAAAGATCAAAACCGGAGTATAAAGCTGGTGCCTTCGCCGGGTTTTGACA
>CAZFQV010000159.1:1621-5976 GCA_964521175.1 uncultured Sphingobacterium sp. | reverse complement strand
CAATCTTAGAAACGACAAAATTTACCAGACTGCCAATGCTGTTGATCTTCTTGCGTTCAGGGACAGCCGGGCCTTCATCATCCGATATTGCTGAAACCAGCGTGCTCCTAACCACCGAGACCTCCGAAATATTAGAATCCTGCGGATCTATTCCAACGAAGGAGGGTGCCATAACTGCCTTAACCGGGAGCTCGGGTTCGGGTGTTTCAGATTTGCTTTCCTCAGCTCCTGACTCGGTCTGTATTTCCTGAACACCCGTCACTTTATTTGCTTCGACGGAGAAGTTTTCAGACCCGGACATCAGCCGTTCTCTTACAACAGTAAGAGAACTTAGGTTTGGGCTTGCCACATCTTTATCTTGGCTCGGCAAAGACCGCGAAGTTTCCCCGGTTTCAATAATCTCCTGACTCTTCGCTATTTTCTCCGGAGCGCTCCGAAGTTCAATCACATTCGGCGATCGATAAAACCAAAGACTGGCCGCCACTATGCAAATTACACTCGCAGCAGCCATCAGAAATATAGAATATCCTTTCTTGACAGACTCCCGCCCGTTTATTTCAGAAGCTATCTTCGCCCACGTGGAATCAGAAGGCTGGAATTCAGCTTGCTGAAGTTTATCCCTAAAAAACTTATCAAATTCTCTATCCTCCATAGGTTGCATCATCCAAAGTCTCCATTTTTAATATTCGTTCTTTCAGCACTGCCCTTGCCCTAGATAGCTGTGATTTTGAGGTACCCTCAGTAATATTCAACTGATCAGCGATTTCCTTATGGGAAAACCCTTCGATAGCATATAAGTTAAACACCAATCGGTAGCCGGCAGGGAGTTGCCGGATCATTTTCAAAAGATCCTTCACCTCCAGTCCATTCATATCGAAGGTGCTTTGCGAATAATCATATACTTCTTCAATGTCCTCCGACTTAACACTTCTCAGGTTCCTCCGATATACTTCTATCGCCGTGTTTACCATAATACGGCGAATCCATCCCTCGAAAGATCCCTTATTGCGGAACTCGGACAATTTTCCGAAGACCTTTACAAACCCCATTTGCAAAATATCCTCGGCCTCAGCGCTATCTCTCGCATATCTCATGCAAACGGCCATCATCCTGGGGGCCACCGTCGCGTACAGGCTCTCCTGCGCCTTCCTGTCGCCCTTCCTACAACCATCCAATAAACTCTCTAAAGTAAATTCAGACCCCCAACTCATATCATTTAAAGGTAAGATGCACGAACATATTATTTAGTTGCATGAGAGTAAAAAATAATTTTCCGATATTATCATACAGGCACGAAAACAAAAAGACTTAATAAATATTCTTAAATTTAAGGGGCGATAGCCTACTGCCTTACCAGAAGAATTTACATATAAAACCGAATAAATAAAGATATTAATGGCGTTCATAGATTACTATCAGATACTCGGCATAAACAAATCAGCCACAGAGAAGGAAATCAAAAATGCTTACAGGAAGCTTGCCCGTAAGTATCATCCCGATGTCAATCCGGATGATAAGGACGCGCATCGGAAATTCCAGGAGATCAATGAGGCGAACGAGGTATTGGGTGACCCTGACAAGCGAAAAAAGTATGACAAATATGGAAAAGACTGGAAACATGCAGATCAGTTTGAATCGCAACAGCGCGCCCAAAGCAGTCAGACCGGCGGATGGGAAGACTTTTCCGGAGGACAAAGCGGTCCGGATTTTTCAGAATTCTTCAACTCCATGTTTGGCGGGCAAGCGAGACAAGGGCGCGAGGTTAAGTTTAAAGGACAGGATTTCCATGCCGAACTTCAGCTAAATCTGCGGGATGTCTATGAGGCAAAAAAGCAAACTCTTACGGTCAATGGCAAGAACATACGCCTGACCATTCCGGCAGGAATAGAAAACGGTCAGACCATCAAAATTAAAGGTCATGGTTCACCAGGGCGAAACGGCGGTCCGAACGGTGATCTTTATATCACCTTCGCCATTGCCAATGATCCGGAATTTAAGCGTATAGGAAACGACCTCTATAAAAATGTAGAACTCGACATTTATACCGCTATTCTCGGAGGGGAAATCACTTTAGATACTTTGAGCGGAAAAGTTAAACTCAAAGTGGGGGCAGAAACCCAGAATGGGACGAAAGTTAAACTTAAGGGGAAAGGCTTTCCTGTTTACAAAAAGGATGGTCAGTTTGGGGATCTTTACGTGAGCTACACTCTCAAGACACCGGTGAATCTCAGCCCTGAACAAAAAGATCTATTCCTTAAACTTCAGGAACTTAGCAGATAATAAATAACAATTAGGATGAAGAAAATACTGATCTCAATCGATGAATTCTGTATCCATCATAAGCTAGAATTCTCATTTATACAGAACCTCCGTGAGTTTGGTTTGCTGGAAACTGTTAGCGTCAAACAGGTGGAATATATCCCGGAGAACCAGATCGAAAAACTGGAGCGGATCCTCCGGTTACATGATGATCTGAACATTAATATCGAAGGTATAGACACTATTGATAATCTACTCTCACGGATTAATGAGTTGCGGAATCAGGTTACCACTCTTAAAAATCGTCTCCGATTATACGAGGACATCGACTAGTGAATTCCTATTTTTTTGTTCTGTACAATCTGAGCTGCCTTTTGTATTGAAGAAAAAACGAGTTCGACAATTCTACTTTTCTGGAAGAAGGAGGAGTATTCAGATCTATCAGTGGCTCCAGACGCAAATCCAGATATAGATTGGGAAGAAGCATCTTCTGAAATGAATACCTAAGTATGAAAAGTCGCCGATTCTTTTCTGTATAGCCAGGATGATTGATTTGCTGTGAGACCGACTGGTATATGGGCATTCCGGTGGTTGAACTGTAGGCGTCCGCATTCCAATAGGTAGCCATCAGCGAGCCGTAATTCGTGTCTACACCCCCATTAAGGTACCAACCATTTCCGTCAGAGAATGGCTGCGCACCAGACGAAGAGAGCTCTTTATATGTGACATAATAGTTCTCAGCTCGGAAGGCTCTGAGAAAGCCCTGAAATGGCAGCTTCAGCTTAATTCCCAACGCAGAATTCACGGTTGTCTGCAGCGGCACATTTACCACATCAATTTGCCCCCCCTGATGGAAGACCGTTGCCTGTAGCGGAATCGAGAGATTAATTTTACTTTTCTGCAGCAAATGTATCTCTGTAGAAAGTCCGCCAAGAATCTGCTCCTGTTCGAAGGAGGGCTTATAGATCATTCGTTTCCAATTAATGAAGGCATCCAGAAAGAGAGCCCTGCTATTCACGACAAATTGGGTTCCGTATTCTATAGGCTCGGTAATTTTCCATTCGAAATCATACAATGGCTCGATCATCCGGTGATGGATATTTCCTTCAAGAGCACCCATTAGTAATGAAGTGTTTTCCTTCTGGTATTTGATCGTAAAGAGAGGGTAAGTACGATATATCCCTTGTCCGCCGAAATCCTTGCGCACATGCACACCGGCTGAAATCGCAAGCCTGGGATGGGCATAATAAAGCAGTCGCGGCTCGAGCTGAGTGCCGAACAGGGTATAGCCGTCCTGTATTTTATTGAAGTACTCGTAGTTTCGGAAATAGTTGAAATTCTGAATGCTGAGATAAAGTTCTCCTTCTTTCAGGCTATCGGGACGGATACGGTATTCGAGGCTGTCGTTTGAGATTTGAGCCTGTGTCATATTCATTGAAGTAATGAACAGCAGCAGCAAACAGATTTTTTTCATCAGTAGGCTCACTAACTATTTAATAACCAGTGATATTTTTCTTCCGAGACCCACTTCTAATATCCTGTAAAGAGTAGAGAGCTGTATGTCACTGCGCCCATTTTCAATTCTTGAAATAAAGCTCTTCTTGGTACCCGTCTTTTCGGCAAGCTGCTCCTGGGTCATTTTCGCTAAATGTCTTTCCTCTTTGATCAGCTCACCTATAGCGAGAGCCTTCGCTTTCATTTCAAATTCGTTTCTCTTTTCAGTACCCGATTGCCCATAACGTTTATCCAAAAGTTCTTCCAGGGTTGTCATACTTTTATTCTTTATTGCCATGGGTCTGATCTTCTGCAAAGCACAAAGTTAACTAATAATGGAACAGAAGTCAAAATTAATGCAGGGCTCTGACAGAGAGGACAAGATCCTGTATAATCATGATTTTCTGTTTTCATTGAAAAGCAAAGGGGGGTGGACAAAGTTTATGATAATTTTTTAAGCTTATTAACCGCAAAGAGCGCAGAGTTTTATGCAGAGAGCGCAGTTTATAAGCCGTTTATAATTCTTCTAATCGTAAAGAGCAGAATATAACCGCAAAGAGCGCAGAGTTTTATGCAGAGAGCGCAGTTTATAAGCCGTTTAT
>CAZFQV010000159.1:0-1521 GCA_964521175.1 uncultured Sphingobacterium sp. | reverse complement strand
CGTAAAGAGCAGAATATAACCGCAAAGAGCGCAGAGTTTTATGCAGAGAGCGCAGGTTTATAAACCGTTTACAACTCTTCTAATCGTAAAGAGCAGAATATAACCGCAAAGAGCGCAGAGTTTTGCGCAGAGAGCGCAGGTTTATAAACCGTTTACAACTCTTCTAATTCCATTTTTTAAAAGCACCACATTAAAATTAAGTAACAACCCTAATTTGTAATGACCTAGTTTAAGATAGGTAAGAGTCTGTGCCAGATGTATATCGTTTAACTCTGAGACACTTTTGATTTCAATTACCAGCTTACTGTTAACCAATAAATCTATCCTATAACCACATTGGAGCTTAACATCTTCGAATACTAAAGGCATTGATTTTTCCATTTCAACTAAAAACCCTGCCTTTTGTAATTTATAACTTAAGCAATATTGGTATGAGCTTTCCAATAAGCCCGGACCTAATGCAGTATGAACTTCGATAGCCAATCTGATGACATCCTTAGCTATTTCATTTTCACTCATAAACGCCCTATTTGAAATATGACTGAGTACTATTAGATCAAACCGGTCCAGGCGGCGGCAATGATCGGTCTCAGACTTAAAAATAGGGCATTTACTTACTAAAAAAGTAAAACGGTGCGCTACGTTTAATTAACGGTAACGAACCGCTAACCGGAATTCTCCGCGACCTCTGCGTAAAACTCTGCGCACGCTGCGGTAAAAGAAAAAAATCCTATTTTCTCATCCTGTAATATTTATAGATCTTCACCGCCGACATGATAATTATTCCGAACAGGATCAGACCCACCAAACCATAGATCCAGTCAATAGCGCTCCTGAGTACTACCGTAAATACGATCGCTACGAGAAATAGGGTCGCCAGCTCATTCCACAACCTAAAATGCATGGAGGACCAGTTGAAGATCCCCTTCTTTAGCTTATTGATAATATTCTGACAAACAAAATGATAGATCAGAAGTCCGGCCACAAAACCCAGCTTAACCAGCATCCAACTCTGCGAGAGCAGCCCAGGATTAATCCAGATCATGGCCGCACCAGCGAGGATGGTAAGCACCATCGCAGGCGTAGTGATGATATACCACAGCCTGTGCTCCATGATCTCATATTGCTTTTGCAGGACTAATCTTTCCTGTTCAGGCCTGTCATTGGCTTCTGTATGATACACAAAAAGTCGCACCGTGTAAAAAAGCCCCGCCATCCAGCTGATGACGAAGATGATATGGAGGGCTTTGAGGTAGAGGTATTCCATTGGAGCTGTGAGCTGTCAGCGATGAGCTGTCAGCTACTAGGTTTAATTAAATCTAAACTGTTTAAAAATCCAGCTTTCTTTATAATATATTGTTCTTTTTCTTTCCAAATTGCCCGAAGCTCATCGCTCACAGCTGATCGCTCAACGCTAATACCTAAACTCCCTAATCACCTCCACGGCATACTTCACATGATCAAAAGGGATATCCGGCATAATGCCATGTCCCAGATTACATATAAAGCCATCTTCTCCGC
>CAZFQV010000158.1:0-5982 GCA_964521175.1 uncultured Sphingobacterium sp. | reverse complement strand
AAGATGGGCAGGCATTTTTCGGGATGCCGGTTTTTGACAATAAAGATCATCCAGGGCAGAAGAGAGTGATCTTCGAGTACAACCGGCGGGCTTCCATGGTCTTGAATTATGATCCGGTGCTCAGCGCTATAGTTTTCGATCATCTGGCGCCGCCGGATGATCGTTTAAAAGGTAATTTTGAACTTTACGGGCCCGATTTTTCTTATGATGGCTACAAGCTGAACAATGGCCGCTGGAAGTTCGCAGAAGACCTCCAGCTGAAAAATCCGCCGACAGACCAGGATGATAATTTCAACGATCCAAGGAAACTGTAAGCAACGCCCTTAAAGCCTGATACAACGGCGGATATATCATCCACCCTCTTTGATTCTCCCGCCAGCGGGAGATAGCATTACGCCTAACTGTGCAAACCGGAAATGGATTGACAACCTGTAAACCATGGACAGGATTAAATCAAAAACTATAAACTTTTTTTAGGACGATACATAGGCATCACGCTCTCCCCCTTCGGAGGGGGTTGGGGGAGGATTTACCGTTAAATAATTCTAATACATTAACAATCTACCTGCCATGTAAATTGATTTCAAATTCAGAATGACATGGCTAATGACAACCTCTGCTATAATAAGCACCTCAGAAGCTTTGCAAATGAAAACCGAAAAAATATGACCAAAGCGGAAGCCTGTCTATGGAAATATGTTTTAAGCACACGAAAGATGAAAGGCTATTCATTCAGAAGACAAAGGCCGGTTCTGCATTATATCGCCGATTTTATGTGTAAAGAACTGATGTTAATTATTGAGGTAGACGGATTGACTCATCAATGGGAGGAAGTAGCTAAAAATGATAAAATTCGAGAAGAAGCTCTAAAGGAAATCGGATTTACTGTCTTGCGATTTGACGATGATGATGTTTTAACTCAGATAAATCATGTTATCGAAGTCATCGAAGATTATATCCTGGATTTTGAAAAGAATCCTATCCACCCTCTTTGATTCTCCCGCCAGCGGGAGATAGCATTACGCCTAACTGTGCAAACCGGAAATGGATTGACAACCTGTAAACCATGGACAGGATTAAATCAAAAACTATAAACTTTTTTTAGGACGATACATAGGCATCACGCTCTCCCCCTTCGGAGGGGGTTGGGGGAGGATTTACCGTTAAATAATTCTAATACATTAACAATCTACCTGCCATATAAATTGATTTCAAATTCAGAATGACAACCTCTGGTATAATAAACACCTCAGAAGCTTTGTAATTTAAGGGGAAACCCGGAGCAGGTCCGGGAAGAGTGCTTTGCAGCAAAAAACTGTCAACTATCCACCTCTACGGCGCCACCGCCTGCATCAGTAATCCGCAGATATACGCTCCATACGTTCCGACCACATAACCAAAAACAGCCAGTAATACACCTACAGGCGCGAGGGAGGAATGAAATGCTCCGGCTACCACAGGCGCCGATGCCGGTCCGCCAATATTAGCCATGCTGCTCACTGCCAGGAAAAAGAGAGGTGTTTTTGTCAGTTTAGCGACAATAATCACGATAAGGGCATGAATGGTCATCCAGATGGCACCTACAACTAAAATCCCTGGATTATCAAAAATAGCCATGATGTTCATCTGCATCCCAATGGTTGTTATCAGTACATAAAGTAGCACACTGCCAATTCGGGAGGCTCCCGCTCCTTCCAGGCTTCTCATCCTGGTAAATGACAGCAGCACGCCGATTGAAGTCGCCAAAATCACAATCCAGAAAAACCCGGAAGTCAAACTGAATTTAGCTAAATAGGGAGCATGTTCTGTAATCCAGGGAGCAATATTATCAGCGCCCAGATGCGATAAACCGGTTACTCCAAATGCTACTGCCAGAATCATAATAATATCAGGCATGGAAGGAATACGCATAATACTTAATTGATAAGCCTCTATTTTCTTTCTAATGTCTGTTACAGACTGATCATCAGCGTTTAATAATTTATTGATACGAACAGTTTTACTTGCACCATATAGTAAAATAGCCATCCATAGGTAGGATATCACAACATCCAGCGTAACCATTTGCGAAAAAAGATTGGCACTCGGTTTAAAAATCTCAAACATCGCTACCTGGTTGGCTCCACCGCCAATCCAGGTACCGGCAACTGTTGCCAGGCCTCTCCAAACTGCGTCAGGACCGACCCCGCCCACTACCTCCGGGGCGAACAGGGAAACCAAAAAAACCGCAATAGGACCGCCAAGCATGATACTTATGGAGGATGTGATAAACATGAGGCCGGCCTTCTTCCTAAGCTTCCAGATTTCCTTAAGATCAAGGCTCAACGTAAAGAGAACTAAACTGGCTGGCAGCAGATACCGTGAAGCTATGGAATACAGGGATGATTCCGTCCCTGAAATTAGTCCGGTAGAATTCAATATTCCCGGAAGAAAATAGCACAGTAGTATTGGAGGAACAATACTGTAAAATTTTTTAAAAAACATTACCTTGCTTTGTGCAGTCCAGAAAACAAGGCCTAGAATACTCATTAATAAGCCAAGAACAACAGCGTCATTAGTAAAAAAAGGTGTGTCACCTGTCATTGATGAAAATTTATATACCACAGGGTTAAAGAACCAATTTTAGTAAAATTTAATTATAATTGAACTTATTACTTCCCTTAGTCAGCATAAAATAATCTACGGATAAAGTATTTTTTCTAATAATGCCTCTTCAAATCAATATGGAAATTCAGCAAAAACAGCTTTTCGGACACCCTCGCGGACTATATATCCTTTTCCTGACAGAAATGTGGGAGAGGTTTAGTTTTTATGGCATGAGGGCATTACTTGTCCTCTTTTTAGTTTCGTCGGTGAATGGTAAGAATCCAGGCTTTGGCTGGACGAGTAGTGAGGCGCTTAAGTTATATGGAATATATACATTTCTGGTTTATCTATCTTCTATTCCAGGTGGGATTTTAGCTGATAAATATATCGGCCAGAAAAAAGCTGTGATATGGGGAGGCGTGCTCCTTGTTGTCGGCCATAGCATACTCGCCATGCAGTCCTTACCCGCATTTTATACAGGTATCGTACTGATAATAGCCGGGGTGGGATGCCTAAAACCTAATATTTCCACTATGGTCGGCGGCCTGTACCCCAAAGGCGATGACCGGCGCGATAAGGGTTTTACCATCTTTTATATCGGTATAAATGTGGGCGCCTTACTCGCAGGATTAGTTATTGGATATGTAGGTGAAACAATAGGCTGGCACTATGGTTTCGGACTTGCCGGTATTGGCATGGCTATTGGCCTGATTATTTTCATAGCCGGAAGGCATTACCTTGATGGTGTTGGAGAGGCGACAAAAGAATTATCTTTGACCGATCAGGAAAATATCAAAAAGCCACTCACCAAGATTGAGAGGGATCGTGTCCTGGTCATGTTGATCTCTTTTCTGATGATCATCGTATTCTGGGGCGCCTTTGAACAGGCCGGTGGTTTAATGAACCTTTACGCTTCTGAAAAGACAAACCGCCTGATCGGCTTCCTGAACTGGACCGTCCCGGCAACATGGTTTCAATCTGTAAATTCATTCTTTATTATTACTCTCGGCATCCCGATTGCTGCTTTCTGGTATAACCGGAAGAAAAAAGGAAAAGAAGCCTCTTCGATCTTCAAGATAGCTTTGGGTGTCATGATCATGGGCTGGGGTTTCTTATTTATGACCGCTGCATCTGTGCAATATCAGAATGAGGGCGCATCTGCAATGTATTGGCTGGTACTGGCCTATATGTTCCATACTATCGGCGAGCTGTGTGCATCTCCGGTCGCATTATCTTTTATCACTAAGCTGGCGCCATTAAAATATGCTTCCATTATGATGGGGGTTTACTTCGCGGCAAGCGGCCTGGGCAACTATCTTGCCGGATGGGTTGGCGTCTGGTCACAGACAGCCGGTGAACTGGAAATATTTACAGGCATAGCGATTTTCTGCACGATTATCGGCGGATTGGTAATTGCTATCAGGGAACCCCTGAAGCGCTTGTCACATGGCGCGGAAGATTTCTCTGAGGAGACAATGACAGGATAAAAAGGCCCAAAGCTCATAGCTGACAGTCCCAAAACATGAAACCTAAAAACCTATTCTTATATTCGCAATTCAAAGTTTAATCTGTGTTGTCAGACAGTATTGTCATTATTCCGACTTTCAACGAGAAAGAAAATATCGAAAAAATCATTCGGAGAGTTTTTTCCCTTACCGACGTTTACCATATACTGGTAGTCGATGATGGCTCGCCGGATGGCACTGCTGATATTGTAAAGAAGCTACAGCCAGAATACGTGGGTATGCTTCATCTCGAAGAAAGAAAAGGTAAATTAGGTTTAGGTACGGCCTATATCCATGGTTTCAAATGGGCCCTGGATCGGGATTATGAATATATTTTCGAAATGGACGCTGACTTTTCGCATAATCCGGAAGATCTGACATTGCTTAAAAAAGCCTGTATAAACGGTGCTGACCTGGCTATTGGATCACGGTATATACAAGGGGTGAATGTGGTGAATTGGCCTATGAGCAGAGTTTTGATGTCGTATTTCGCATCAGTGTACGTCCGGCTAATTACCCGCATAGACATTCAGGATGCCACGGCCGGATTTAAATGTTATCGCCGTATCGTACTAGAGACCATACCACTGAATCGCATTAAATTTATTGGCTATGCTTTTCAGATTGAAATGAAATTCACAGCGCTCAAATACGGCTTTAAAGTCGTCGAAGTACCTATAATATTTACTGAGCGCACGGAGGGCACGTCGAAGATGAGTACTAAAATATTTAGGGAAGCCTTTTTTGGAGTTATCCAAATTAAATTAGACAGTTTGTTCCGGAATTATCATAGAGACTAAAATCTTTTATTTTGATACCGAAAGCTTATATTTACCGCTTTACCAACAGTTCGTCCTAATTTTATTTATCCTATATCTTAGACATTACTTTATGAAGTCCCTGGGGCTAAATTAATAAAACTTCCATCTGATCATTAAAACACAAGTAGATGAATCAAAATCTTGATCCAGGTGATGAAAGCCTTTCTCCGGTCGAAAGAGAAATAGAGAAGGTTTTGAGGCCGCAGGTATTTGAGGATTTCACAGGTCAGCATAAAATCCTGGCTAATTTGAGAATATTTGTACAGGCTGCAAAATTACGTAATGAGGCTCTGGATCATGTGTTGCTCCACGGACCTCCCGGGCTGGGAAAAACCACCCTTTCCCATATCATCGCAAATGAGATGGGGGTAAATATTAGAATAACTTCGGGACCTGTATTAGATAAGCCTGGTGATCTGGCCGGGCTGCTCACCAACCTGGAAGAGGGTGATATCCTGTTTATTGATGAAATCCATCGTCTGAGTCCTCTGGTTGAAGAATATCTTTATTCTGCCATGGAAGATTTCAAGATCGATATTATGCTCGAAACAGGTCCGAATGCAAGATCGGTTCAGATTTCACTGAATCCCTTTACGCTCATCGGCGCTACTACCCGTTCAGGCTTGCTAACAGCGCCCTTAAGAGCGCGATTTGGCATAAACAGCAGATTGGAATACTATGATGCCAAGCTCCTGACTACCATTGTACTAAGGTCTGCTCAAATCCTAAAGACTGCCATATCGGATGAGGGAGCTTATGAAATCGCCCGGAGAAGCCGCGGAACACCTCGTATTGCCAATGCCCTATTAAGGCGTACGCGTGATTTTGCGCAAATCAAGGGAAACGGAAATATCGATACGGAAATCGCCAAATATGCACTCAACGCCCTGAATGTAGACGAACACGGCTTAGATGAAATGGACAATAAAATTCTGGTGACGATTATTGACAAGTTTAAAGGCGGACCCGTAGGATTAAAAACCATTGCGACGGCCGTAGGTGAGGAAGAAGGTACTATTGAAGAAGTTTACGAGCCTTTTTTGATTCAGGAAGGTTATATCATGCGTACT
>CAZFQV010000157.1:0-6019 GCA_964521175.1 uncultured Sphingobacterium sp. | reverse complement strand
TTAAATTAGTAAGGAGATAATTTGCCGTCCGACCTTCTTTTGTACCTAGTTCTTTACCGATGGTTCTATTCTGAATAAGACTCCCATCCGGCGCTTGTTTGTCAGGAAGAGATATATCCTTTATCTGAGCATCAAAACCCGCAAAAGTTGCTTCAGTCTTAATTTCTCGGGAAACACCCCCCTTGCCTAAACCATCTGTTCTGGCCTGTTCTAAATATCTATTTTCAAATCCAGTGAAGTCTGCTTCTGTTTTAGTACTCCAGGTGAGAACATTGCTGTAATCATCAGCACCTCCGTATTCGCGTTTAAATAAATGTCCTCCAACAGCATCGCCGTCTTTCGATTTTAGCACCCGCTTAGTTATGGCCATATTTAAAGGGTAGGAAACCGGAGGGTCATTGCGGCCAGCCTCTGCGTTAGTTATATTTCCAGCATTGTCGACGTTAAGAACGTGGATAGAATTAATGTTCTTTGGCTTCAACTGCACCGTTGCGGAGTTTAACCGGTTTTTATTTATACCGGCATTGGCAATTTCGTGATTTCCGGCTGATTCTTTTTGCTGTATAGCTTCATTAACCATTGTCTGATAAGCCCTTAATTGATTGACCTGTGGGCTGCTATTCGCTATTTCTTGAAGAGATTTCAGTTGTTGTACACGAGGGCTGTTGTTAATAGCGCCTTGCATCTCTCGTTGATCAATACCTTCCATATCGACAAACTGAAAAGCGGTTCCGCTATTGTGTTGCTGTTTAGATAAGCTATTAGCAACTGCACGGCTTTTGCTTCCCGATGGTACGTCTGATTGTGTCTTCATGGTATATTGTCATTAAGAATTGTCTGTACCGTCAGCACGGCTATAAACCTTAAAACGGGTTAGGGTCAACATTGATTTACCCCGTATACGTAAATATTGCTTCCCGGGTTGTTTAATTACCTGCCACGTCCATCCTATGTTTATATTTAGACAAACCCTGTCCGGATATTAAAGTCCTAATCCAATAAGACTGGTCGGTTTTATCATATATGATAAAAAAATCATTCGTGGATTCATTGCTAAATTTAAAAAATAGTCTAATCCCAGCGTTCATTTCTCCTGTTGATCTTCTTCATCGCCCTGAACTGCTTGGTTTTCAGTCGCTTTTCGATAGCAGCCTTTCCCGGACGGGTGGCTTTTCGCTTTTTTGGCTGGTGGAGTGCAATCTTTAACAGGACAAGTAATTTATCCAGACTCTTTTGCTTATTGGCCAGCTGGCTGCGGTCTTCTTCCGTGACCACCTGCAGGATCCCTTCGGCATTGATCTTATTGGCCAGCTTCTGCATAAGCTGCATTTTCTGATCATCCGAAAATAAAGAGGAAGCATTTATATTAAAGTTGAGTTCCACCTTGCTCGATACCTTATTAACATGCTGTCCG
This sequence comes from uncultured Sphingobacterium sp., assembly GCA_964521175.1. GTDB lineage: Bacteria > Bacteroidota > Bacteroidia > Sphingobacteriales > Sphingobacteriaceae > Daejeonella. Next base: position 4,605 of record CAZFQV010000157.1, on the reverse strand, counting down.
CCCTTGCCCCCACTTCTGGAGGTTTTAAAAGTAACTTCTTTCAACAGGGCTTCTCTTAGATCCATCCTCAAAAGTAATCATCGAAAATTTAAATGCGGTTGATTTAATCCGGAGTGTTTGGTATTTGAGATCATTAACCGAAGCATGCCGCTTACACTCCTCAAATCCCGATGAGCGCCTCCCACCTTGTGTCATCCGGAAAGCGCTCCTTCAGCGCTGAGGGAACTTACTACAGTAACCCTAAATGTCTGTTGCGAGCACGCTGTGAGAAGATCTCTCACGTATGTTCGGGAGGACAGGGATACTACGTTCCTCCGCGACTATGAACAGAAATAATTTCATCTAATAAGTTTAAGTCATAAAAATCCCCCCTCATTATCAGGTCAAATCATCAAAAATCGAAACCAAATTCTATTTTTGCAGGGATGAGCAATAATATCGTGGTAGCTATAGATGGTTACTCTTCATGCGGAAAAAGCACGATAGCCAGAGCTCTGGCTAAGAAACTTCAGTTTATCTATATCGACAGCGGTGCGATGTACCGCGCTGTTACCTTATATTTCATCAGAAATAATATCTCTCTAAATGATCCTACGGCCGTTAAAGAAGCCTTATCCCACATCCATCTGAATTTCCGTTCCAACGATTACCAGAGTCATATTACCTTGAACGACGAGAATATCGCTGAAGAAATTCGCCAGATGCCGGTTTCGGAGAAAGTCAGCGAAGTGAGCGCTCTCCGCGAAGTGAGGCTTGAAATGGTCAGACAGCAGCAACGTATGGGCAAAATGAAAGATATAGTCATGGACGGTCGGGATATCGGGACAGTAGTTTTTCCTGATGCCGATGTAAAGTTCTTCATGACTGCCGATCCAAAAGTGAGAGCGAAACGTCGTTTCCATGAGCTACAGCAAAAGGGAGAGAAGGTGAGTTTCGAACAAGTGTTCGATAACCTCGCTCAACGGGATGCCCAGGATACTACGCGGGAGGAAAGTCCCCTGGTACGCTCACATGATGCCATAGTCCTCGACAATACCAATCTTAACGAAGTGGAACAGCTGAATTTCGCCTTGGCATATATTCTTCCCATTATAGCTGACAAACGATCAAGGTAGGCTGATCGTACCGTGTCAGTTCTCTCGCCTAAATGGGTGTCATGTTATCTTAGATTTCGGCAGGAATTTCCCCGTTCTGCCAAAACATCTTACTATCAATAAAATAAAGCATGAAATGTTTTTTAATAAAAATGAATTTTTCTACCTTTGCAGTCCGATTAAAATCGGAAAAAGGAGATAAATTAATTAATGGCCAAAAAACTAGAAGCCGAAAAAGAGTTGACCGCACAACGAGCGGAGCTCCAGGGCGAAGAAACCACTACGGTTAAAGAAAAAGAAATTATTGAATCAGAAGCTGATTCAGTATCGATCGATGAGATCAAATCAAAATCCTTGATCACCCCATCCGGCGATTTCGACTGGGATGCAGATGACAAGGGTTTTGGAAACTACAGTGATGAAGACCGTGAAAAGTTTGAAAAGCTGTATGCAGGCACTTTTAATTCGATCAGCAAGGGCGAGATCATCCCCGGTATTGTGGTATCGATTAACAACAAGGATGTGGTATTAAATGTTGGATTCAAATCTGACGGACTGGTATCTTCATCCGAATTCCGTGACACTCCCGACTTAAAGGTGGGTGACAGCGTAGATGTATTTGTAGAATCGCAGGAAGATGCCAACGGACAGTTGGTATTATCCCGTAAGCGTGCAAAGACTCAGCGTTCATGGGAAACTATCAATGAGGCACTGGATCAGGATAAAATCATTACTGGTTTTGTTAAGAGCCGCACTAAAGGTGGCCTGATCGTAGACATTATGGGTGTTGAGGCATTCCTTCCGGGATCTCAAATCGACATCAAGCCGATCCGCGATTACGACATCTATGTAGGTAAAACAATGGAATTCAAAGTGGTTAAAATCAATCACGAATTCAAAAACGTTGTGGTATCGCATAAAGTCCTTATTGAAGACGACCTTGAAAACCAAAAGACCGAGATCGTTGCCAGGCTTGAAAAAGGTCAGATACTTGAAGGTACCGTTAAGAATATCACCGACTTCGGGGTATTTATTGACCTTGGTGGCGTAGACGGATTATTACACATAACTGATATTTCCTGGGGTCGCATAGAGCATCCACGTGAAGTATTGAACCTGGATCAGAAGATCAATGTGGTTGTTCTGGATTTTGATGACGAGAAAAAACGTATCGCATTAGGATTAAAACAACTCACTCCTCATCCATGGGAAGCTTTGGATACCGACCTGGAAATAGGATCGAAAGTGAAAGGCAGAATTGTAACTGTGGCTGATTACGGCGCATTCCTTGAAATTACTCCTGGAGTTGAAGGTCTGATTCACGTTTCGGAAATGTCCTGGTCACAAAACCTGCGCAATCCACAGGAATTCCTTAAAGTAGGAGATGAAGTTGAAGCACAGGTATTGACTCTGGATCGTTCAGATCGTAAGATGAGTCTGGGTGTTAAACAACTTACCCCTGACCCATGGAAGGATATCGCTGAGCGTTATCCTATCGGCGGCAAGCATAAAGCGACCGTTAAGAACATGACAAACTTCGGAGTATTTGTGGAGATCGAAGAGGGAATTGATGGATTGATCCACATTTCTGATCTTTCATGGTCGAAAAAGGTGAACCATCCTAACGAATTCACCAAAGTTGGTGAAGAACTGGACGTGGTAGTCTTAGAACTGGATGAAGCCAACCGCAAGCTAAGCTTGGGCCACAAACAGCTCGAAGAAAACCCTTGGGAAACTTTCGAAACGGTATTTACTCTTGATTCTATTCACGAAGGGACAGTTCTAAAAGTTACTGATAAAGGTGCTATCATCGCCCTTCCATATGGCGTTGAAGGATTCGCTCCAACAAAGCACATGGTTAAAGAAGACGGTCAGTCTTTAAAGGCTGAAGAGACAGCTGATTTCAAGATCATTGAATTCAATAAAGATTCCAAACGTATCGTAGTTTCTCATGCCCGTATTTGGGAAGAGGTAAAAGCTGAAGAACGCAAGGAAGAGTTCAATCAGAAGAAGAAGGATGCTAAGGCAACGACCACCGCTGTTAAAAAAGTGAAGGAATCGGTTGAAAAATCCACCTTAGGCGACCTTGGAGTATTGGCCCAGCTGAAAGAGCAGATGGAAGGTGCAGAAAGCAAAGCTAAAAAAGCCAAGAAAACTGAGGACGACGCAGCAAAGCAGGAAGCCGCTCCTGAAGCCGCAAAGGATGCTGAAGAGGCGAAAGACGCTGAAGAATAATCATTGGCGTAATTTAAATACAGAGGGGCTGTTCAAAAGGACGGCCCCTTTTTTATTTCAGGACGATACACCTTCCCATGCCATCCCCGTGCCACGACACGGGGTCTCCTCACTAAATCTCTTAAACCCCATTTATACCAGAAATGTACTTAGTAACAATCAGGAGATCACCGATCAGGTCGGGGAAGAGCAAAGAGAGGGTCTTATTTTAGTACGTTACGGTAAACCTATTTAGGACAAGACCAACATCTCCCCACTAAATCTGCAAAACCGCCTCATGTAAGAAACTTACATAGCTACTTTCAGGAGATTCCGGGTCAACGCCCGGGAAGAGCGTTGAAAAATTCAGGAGATTCCCGTATCTGCTTCGGGGATGGGCCCGGATAAACTTTTTTATTTTAAGCAAAATCATCGCTGAACTGGTAGTTTAAGTTTTATTTCGTAATTTTGTTTAAATTAAAGCTCTGATGCAAAACCTAATCTTGCTTGACGGCCAAAAATTCCAGATCACCATACAGCGCCTTTGCCATCAGTTAATTGAAAATCATGACCTTTTTGAAAACTCAGTAATCATCGGCATCCAGCCGCGAGGTATATTTCTTGCCAGAAGAATCGTGGATGAACTGAAAAGTGAATTGCCAGAGGCGAATATTCTGATTGGAAATCTGGACATCACCTTCTTTAGAGATGACTTCCGACGTGCAGATGGCCTGGCAATGCCCAGCAGCACGGAAATTGACTTTATTGTAGAAGGCCGGAACGTCATTCTTGTAGATGATGTGCTATGGACCGGTAGAACCATCCGGGCCGCCATGGATGCCTTGCAGGCCTTTGGCCGGCCGGCGAGAGTTGAACTGCTGACCCTGGTGGACAGACGGTTCTCCAGACATCTGCCCATAGAAGCTGATTATATCGGCATTAAGGTTGATACGATAGATTCACAAAAAGTAATTGTAAACTGGAAAGAAACAGATAAGGAAGATCAGGTCATATTACTCTCTGAAAAATAATGACGGAAAAAGTTCAGACATTAAGCACGAAACATCTTCTGGGGATTAAAGATCTCACCAAAACGGATATTGGATTAATCTTTGAAACTGCCGACACCTTCAAAGACGTCTTAAATCGCCCGATCAAAAAGGTGCCTTCCCTTCGCGATGTAACCATAGCCAATATATTTTTCGAGAATTCGACCAGAACACGCTTATCATTTGAGCTTGCAGAAAAGCGACTTTCTGCAGATACTATAAACTTTGCGGCTTCCTCTTCCTCGGTT
>CAZFQV010000156.1:0-6053 GCA_964521175.1 uncultured Sphingobacterium sp. | reverse complement strand
ATTACCGGGGTGATATACCCAATGTATTTCATTTGCCCGGTAGCACCCGAAACCTGATTGTTGAAATAAGTGTAGATCAGCGTAGAGATAGTCATCAGAATACACATCAGACTAATATGGTTTCCCAGGAATGGCAACTGTACTCCAAGTTGGAAAAAAGCATCGTATGTGGAAAGGTCTTACATTCACAAAAAGCTTCGCTGACGTAATTCAAAAAGGTTAGGGAAGAAGAAGAAGAAGGCCATAATGATCGGCAGCTGCAGCAACATAGGCAGACACCCGCCAAGCGGATTTACCCCTGCCTTTTTATAGAGCTTGAGATATTCTTGTTGTAGCAATGTAGCATTATCATCGCCTACTTTTTCCTTGATCTCCTCCATTTCCGGCTTCAGTACTCTCATTTTAGCCATAGAGAGGTATGACTTATATGTGAGCGGTAGTAAGACCATTTTCAGAAGAATAGTTAGCACCAGAATGATTAGACCGTAACCCCAGCCAAATCCCTCCAAAAAGCTAAATACAGGTAAAACGATCCACCTATTGATGTATTTCAGTGGCCAATATCCAAGATCAATTTGTTTATCGATATCGTAGCCTTGTTTTTCTAAAATACTAAGCTTGTTTGGACCAAAATAAAACTCCATCGGAAAGCTGTTCACATCCTGACGGGTAAAAGGGATCTGCATTTTTGCAGCAAAGGTTTTGACTATATCAGGGTCGGGGCTGGTATTGACTGAAACCTCTCCCTTGTCAAAGCCATTTTTAGCGATCAGCACGTTGGAAAAGAAATGCTGTTTAAAAGAAAGCCATTGAACTTTAGCCTCGTCAAGCTCCTTTTTTTCAGATTTACTTAGACTCAAATGATCTACCCCGAGCTGCGCCTGGCTATAATAGGCTGTTGAATAGCGTTGCTCACTAGCCAGATCCTTTTCCTTTTGTCTGAGGATCGTTTCCCAATTTAAGATAATATGCTGTCTTACAGGCGCGATGATGTCCTGCATACCCTTAGTGGTAATATTAAGTCCCACATTATAGCTATCGCCTTTAATTGAATAGATATAGTCGATATACTTTCCTTCAGCATAATTAAGTCGCATGGTCAGGGTAGCTGAATCGGTTCGCGTCACCGACAGATTACTGCCGGAAGGCTCGAAGTAGAGATCGTTGGTGTTGACATTTTTGCCCTCTGTTTCAAATTCTAGTCCGAATCGGTTTCCGATACCGCTGAACATGATCAAAGGATCTCCGGCATAGGTCTTAAAATCTTTCAACTGAACAGAGGAGATACGACCTCCTTTCGGACTGATTTCGACTTTAAGCTTTTCGTTTTCCAGTACCACCGGGGTATTCGAACCAGTATTTGCGGCACCGAAAGGGCCGGTCATGATTTTGGTTGAATCGATCACTGGAACTCCAGCAACTGGTATAGTATCGATAATTTCAACTTCGGCAGGCCCACTGGTACGTGCTAATGAATCCTGACTTTGTTTCGCTCTTTCTCTTTTTATGTCTTCATCAGATGGCTGCATCAGGTAAGTTGAGCCTACCAAAATGATTAATATCAAAAAGAGTCCTGTAAAAGTATTTCTATCCATTCTTTCTTATAAGTCTGTTTGCGTAGACTTTAATTTTTTTTCGCGTGCAATAAAGCAGCGGCGACAAAGTTAACAAAAAGTGGATGAGGATTATCAACTGTCGATTTTAATTCAGGATGAAACTGAACACCAATAAAAAAAGGATGATCTTTAAGTTCGATGATTTCCACCAGGTTGTTATCCGGATTCAGGCCCGACGGAATCATTCCGGCCTGCTCGTATTTTTCTAAATAGGCGTTATTAAATTCATATCGGTGACGGTGACGCTCAGAGATTCGGCTTTTGCCGTACACGGCCGCCGCTTTGCTGCCTTTTCGAAGATCGCATTTATATGCTCCAAGACGCATAGTTCCACCTTTATTTTTGATCTTTTTCTGCTCTTCCATCATGGAGATCACTGGATTTTTATTGTTCTCATCCATTTCAGAGCTCTGCGCATCTTTAAGCCCGAGCACATTCCGGCCGAATTCCACCACCGCACACTGCATGCCCAGACATATTCCAAAGAAGGGAATTTGTTTTTCCCGAACATAGCGGATTGCCTCGATCTTGCCTTCTATCCCTCTACTGCCAAAGCCTGGTGCAACCAAAGCGCCGTGCAGGCCCTTTAATTTATCGGCAACGTTCTCTGCTGTAACACTTTCCGAGTGAATGCATTTTACGATTACCTTGCATTCGTTTTTTGCACCAGCGTGGATAAAGGATTCAGTGATCGATTTGTAGGCATCAGGAAGCTCTACGTATTTGCCAATCAGGCCGATAATTACCTCTGAAGTAGGGTTCTTAAGGTGACCCAGGAAATCCTTCCAGCTTTCCAGATCGGGTTCATTTTTATGTGCAAGCTTAAGTTTAGCAAGTACTGTTTTATCCAGCTGTTCTTTGAGCATCATCAAAGGAACGTCATAGATCGTAGGAGCGTCTATTGATTCAATTACCGCATTCAGGTTCACATTGCAGAACAATGCGATTTTTTTCCGCAGCTCCTGAGGGATGTGGTGCTCGGTACGGCATACCAATATATCGGGTTGAATACCATATTCAAGCAACATCTTTACCGAGTGCTGGGTAGGTTTAGTCTTAAGCTCTCCTGCTGCTGCCAGGAAAGGTACTAAGGTGAGATGAATGACTAACGAATTGCTTGAACCGAGTTCCCATCGCAATTGCCTTACTGCCTCGATAAAGGGCAGAGATTCGATATCACCAACCGTTCCGCCAAGTTCGGTGATCACAATGTCAAAATTTCCACTTTCACCGAGGATCTGCATATTGCGTTTGATCTCATCCGTGATATGAGGAACTACCTGAACAGTTTTGCCGAGATATGCTCCTTCACGCTCTTTATTGATTACGTTTTGATAGATACGGCCAGTGGTAATATTATTGGCCTGGGAGGTGGGGACGTTCAGGAACCTTTCGTAATGTCCTAAGTCGAGATCCGTTTCCGCACCGTCTTCAGTTACATAACACTCCCCGTGTTCATAGGGGTTCAGTGTTCCCGGATCGATGTTGATGTAGGGATCAAACTTCTGAATGGTAACCCGGTAACCCCTTGACTGAAGTAATTTGGCCAGGGAGGCAGAAATAATACCTTTCCCTAACGACGAAGTAACGCCGCCCGTAACAAAAATGTATTTAGTCATGATATCTGAAGGAATAGCTAAAGTTTTTTATAAGTAAAGGGCTTTTTACCCTGTTTTGACTCATTAAAAACGAAACTTGTACGGGATTCAAAAGTATGGTTTTTTTTGATAAGCACCTTATTTGTTGAGAAATAATCGGGTGTGAATAAATTAAATCTAAACGCGGATCACCGCCCTGTATTCTGTACTTCCATCGACTTAGGGTAAATCCATTGTTTTTAGCTACTTTTGTAAATAATTAAATTAATTCTTTTTCCAATTGACATTTAGTGATTTCAATCTTGACCCTCAACTTTTTGAAGGGCTTCAAAGTATGGGTTATGTTAAACCCACACCGATTCAACAACAGGCAATTCCGCTTATTTTAGAACATAAAGACCTCATTGCCTGTGCTCAAACAGGCACTGGAAAAACAGCGTCTTACCTGCTTCCCGTACTCCATCATATCAGTTTAACTGATAAGAAACATACGATGGCGCTAATTTTAGCACCTACCCGTGAACTGGCGCAACAGATCGATCAACAGGTGGAGGGTCTGGCCTATTTTGCGGGGATAAGCTCTATAGCGGTTTATGGCGGCGGTGACGGAATGGTATATGAACAACAACGCCGTGCGATGATGGAAGGGGTGGATATTATCATTGCGACACCGGGCCGACTGATTGCCCAACTTGCCTCCGGCGCAATAAAACTCAGTCATCTTCGCTACCTCGTGCTGGATGAGGCTGATAGGATGCTGGATATGGGCTTTTATGACGACATCGTGAGGATTATTAGCAACCTTCCGACAGATCGGCAAACCTTATTGTTTTCAGCGACAATGCCTCCCAAAATAAGAACACTGGCAAATACGATACTCAAAAACCCTGAACAGGTCAACATCGCACTTTCACAGCCCGCTGAGGGAATCTCTCAGCAGGTATATATGGTTTATGATTCGCAGAAAGTCGCATTGATTCGCGATCTTCTGAAAGCAGGTGATTATAAAAGCGTATTGATATTTTGTTCCCGTAAGGAAACCGTGAAAGATCTCAACCGTACGCTGAAGAAGGAAAAAATCCGATCAGAAGCATTCCATTCCGTTCTGGAGCAGGAACAGCGGGAAGCGATCTTAAGAGCATTCAAGAGCGGGAATCTGCCGGTGATTATTGGTACTGATGTATTGAGCCGGGGGATCGACGTGGAAGGGATAGATCTGGTCATTAATTTTGACGTACCTCCTGATCCGGAAGATTATATTCATAGGATTGGCCGCACTGCACGTGCTGAAACAAAAGGAACAGCTATCACTTTTGTAAATGAAAAAGACCAACGGAAATTTTCCTTTATCGAAGCATTGATAGCAAAGGAGATACCCAGAATGACCCTGCCGGAGGAGCTTGGCGAAGGGCCTGTATATAACCCTTCCTTAAAAAGGGCATTCAGCTCCGGAAAAAAGAAGGGTGGAAATAATCGGAAACCCTGGCCTAAGAAAAAGACCCAATAGTATCCCATTTTTCTGTTTTACCTGCCTGTTTTGGATTTCTCTCTGAATCCAGAAGATAATTTGATATTTTTATCTTGATGAATAGGATAGTAACACTTCAAAACGAATTTTTGAAGGTTGATCTGAGCCTGAGAGGTGCTCAGGTAACGTCAATATTTAATAAGAGTAATGAGGTTGAGCATTTATGGCAGGCTGACCCTGCAGTATGGGCCTGGCATGCTCCTAACTTGTTTCCGGTTGTAGGTGGGTGTTATCTTAATGAAATAATTGTTAACTCCCGTAAATACCCGATGGCCAGACATGGCTTTGCGAGGAACTCGACGTTTAAATGCCTGGAACGATCTGACCGGTACGCGAAATTTTCCTTACGATATTCACAAGAAACTCTGAAAATATATCCATTCAAATTTACATTCGAGGTGAGATATGCGCTTTTTGATTCTGAACTGAAGGTAAGCTTTAAAGTAATTAATGAGGATGATGGGACAATATATTTTTCTGTGGGGGCGCACCCGGCATTCAATATTCCCTTTTTTAAGGATGAAAAATATAATGATTATTATATCGAGTTTAATACGAACGAGCAGTTAATCAGACATTTATTAACTTCCGATGGTTTATTTAGTGGTTTGACAGAGCCGCTGCATCTCGACAATAATAAGCTCCATCTCACCAAAGGGCTTTTTCTGGATGATGCACTGGTTTTTAAAACGCTGCACTCCAGAGAGGTGCTCATTAAGAATCATAAAACCCCAAATTTTATTTCTATCTCGTTTCCCGAATTTGAGTCGCTGGGTATTTGGGCTGCACCCGGCGCCGATTTTGTATGCGTTGAGCCCTGGCTTGGGTATGCAGATCAGAAAGGGGGACCCGGCGAATTTAGAGATAAAGAGGGAATCCGACCGCTTGAATTCGGTCATGTGTTTGAAGCAAATTACATCATCGGGGTAAATTGAAATACCTTTTGTGAATAAAAATGGCTTTAATTGTTAAAAGCAGAAGAATATTATGTCTATAGAAGTTAAATGCCCTTCGTGTAATCACTCGTTTCCGCTCGAGGAGGTAATCAGTAAGGAATATGAACAGGAATTGAGAGAAAAAATGCAAACCTGGCAGAAACGGAAGGAGGAGGAGTTCCATAAGAAGGAATTAGAAATGCAGGGGCAGCAAAAAGAACTAGCATTAAAATATGATCAGCAACTTGCTGCTGAAAAGCTTAAACTCGAAGAGCTTGTACGAAAAAATATAGCTGCTGATTTTGAGAATAGATTTGCGTTGTTGGCACAAGCAAATGCAGAAAATGAAGAAAAACTGAAAATGGAGGAAGTGGAA
>CAZFQV010000155.1:0-6053 GCA_964521175.1 uncultured Sphingobacterium sp. | reverse complement strand
CTTTCCGAAAATTTCTTCTAATGCCGACTGACGAATAGTCTGCTCGGTCTTCGCTGTAATCTTAAAACCTCCTGGATTCTGGTCATTCTCGCCCAGATATCCTTTTTTCTTTAAATCTTCAATGAAATCGCCCATGCCGTATTCATCGGTGGTCATGTTGTATTGTTTATCCAATTCATTCATCCATGCCAGCGCTTCATTGGCATCGCCCGACGTATAGTTGAGTAATTCGAGGAAAAGCTTCAACAGGTCTTCAAAACCTCCTTTCGGAAGTTCATTGGGAATAAATGTAGAGAATAGATGTCCACGCATAATACAAGCCTCTCCGTATAACGGGATTTCGAAGGTAAGAGTTTATGGGTTTTTAAGTGTTAGGCTCGTGTCAAAAGAATGCACTCATTTTGGCAAACCCTGTTCCATAGCTCTTTCTGCCCATTTTATAGCAAGTTTTTCACGGTATCTGGCATAAGGTGCTTTCAGTATCATTTTTAAGACACTATCAATCCCTCCACAAGTGATGACACTGAGCATACTTTCCATCTTTTGCGCCCAGGATTCGTCCCACGCGCGGAGAGTTAATGAAAAGGAGCCGTTAAGGTATTTCATCCAATGCCACATGGCTCTTGGCATGAATAAAGTATCTCCGTGTTCGAGAAAAAGCTCATAGCCTTCAACGCCTCTCAGCGCGGGGAACTTTTCGAAATCAGGATTCAGCACATCATAATCTTCCAGGGCATAAGTGGCATTGGGGATGCAATAAAGCCGCCTTTTCCACTTGTAGTCGAACAGAATAACATGCTTTCTGCCGCCGAAATGCGTATGAAGCAAATTGGGCATGTCAATATCATAATGAAGAAAGGTAACCGAATTGGATCCGCCGAAAAACATAGCCGGCATACTTTCGATAATTCCTCCCATTAGTTCTTTTGGCAGTTCTATGTCTTTTAAAAGCTGGGGCCTGTGTTTAAAGATATTGAACAGAAAGATGCGTAGTTCTGTGGGCTGAGACTGGATCAGGTCCAGGTAATCACCCATCTTCATTCTAGCAGCTGTTGAATTTACTGGTTTCGAAGGATCTGCCTTCGAATTATCATAGAGCGGAACTTCCAGGTCGCCTGCGATGTCTTTGAAATAGTTAATGTTCCACTTGTCACGTGCAGGCCATGATCCGGTTAAGTCTTTGATGATTAGTGGTCTACGTGGAAGTAGATAATTCTCCCTGAAGTCTTTCGGAGAGATGGTGTCGACAGTATCAACGGGTTTTAGAATAAAGCTCATATGTGCTCTTGCTCTTGATGTGATAGCCAGCCCTTTAAACAGGCTTTCACAAAATTATGGCATAACTAACTTCCTGACAAGAATGGTGGACATCTTAATGTAAATTTATAACAAGTAATAAATTTTTTGGCCTTTCTGTTTATTTTTGGATCGCTACAAATAGCTGTGAAGCAATATGATCCGCGAATAATTTACCATCCCGTGTCAGAATGAATGACTGGTCACGGTTAATTACCCATCCTTGGGTCACGAAAAGCTGGATAGCCTGATGAACCTCTTCGGCGTAATCGGGACTGATACTACTTAAAACTGCCGACTGCATCCCTCTTTGGGTTCTAAGAGAGGTCATAATGTATTCATTGATGCGGTCTTGCAGACTGAGAAATTCGTTCTCTGCGGGAATCTCACCTGCAATAATGGAACGAATATATTTAGAATTATTTGCCACATTCCACTGTCGGCTTTTGCCGTCAAAAGAATGTGCTGAAGGTCCAATACCTAAATAAGAAACTCCTTCCCAATAATGCGAATTATGCTTTGAATGCCATCCTGGTTTTGCGAAATTGGAGATCTCATAATGTTCAAACCCACTGCCCTCCAATTCATCCATTAGTATATTGAATTGATGGGCACTCTGAGCTTCGTCCATCGGGGGCTGGATTCCCTTTTTTACAAATGCGCCCAGAGCAGTCTTTGGTTCAACGGTCATTGAATATGACGAGATATGGGGGATCTGCATTTCCAGCAGGCGCCGAATGTTATGTTTCCATTTTTCGTGGGTTAGCAGGGGATAACCATAAATCAGATCAGCAGTAATATTTTCAAAACCTGCATCTTGAACACGTTTTATGGCACTATCGGCCTCCGCAGCCGTATGCGCACGATTCATCCATCGTAGATCTTCTTCAAAAAAAGATTGAATACCTATACTAAATCGGTTTATCAATGTTTGCTTGAGCTCTTTTACTTTCTGCGGACTTAGATCATCCGGGTTGGCTTCCAGCGTAATTTCCAGATTTTCAGCGGCAGGGAAATTGTCGAAAATCATCCCAATCAATGATGTAAGTTCTTCGGCACTTAATAGAGAAGGAGTTCCACCACCGAAATAAATCGTTTCAACTAAAGCCTGTTCTATATATTCCTTTCGAAGCTTAATTTCTTTCTTTAAAGCCAGAATCATCTGATCTTTATATGCAGGAGAGGTACTGAAATGAAAATCACAGTAATGGCAGGCTTGCTTGCAGAAGGGGATGTGGATGTAAATTCCGGCCATAAACGATCCGATAAGAGGATAAAGATAGCTATTTTACGCTAGCCGCCAGGTTACCAGCTTTCAGCTCCCTTCGGTATTTTGCCAGGTTTATAAGCAGCACACTTCCCAGGATAATGATTAGACCAATGATCTGTAATACTGAGATTTTTTCATTCGCCAGGAATATCCCTAAAAGAACGGCCACGACCGGATTGACATAAGCGTAGGTGCTGACCTGCATGGCAGAGCGCACTTTTAACAACCAGACATACGCACTGAAGCCAGCTATCGAACCAAAAAACACAAGATATAAAACGGAAAGCCACGCTTCGGTTGAAACCGCCGACCAGTCGAAACCATGGTATTCACCTCTGATTAGCATACCTGGTAGAAATGCCATTCCTGCGGCCATCATTTGCCATGCACTGTTTACGGCTGTAGAACCCTCAGACGATTTATACTTAGAGTAAAGAGACCCACCAGCCCAGGATATAGCAGCTAACAAAAGCAGGATAATACCCCCAAATTTTACACCTCCCCCATTACCAATGGCCCCGGCTACTTGCTCGCTAAATAAAAATCCCACCCCCACTAATCCTATTGACATGCCTGCAAGGATGGAACGGCTTCTGAAATTTTCAGGCCACTTAGGCTTATCAAGGATTACAAACCACAATGGTGCTGACGAAATTGCAATAGCAACTACTCCGCTGGGCATACTTTGCTCCACCCAAATGATAATCCCATTGCCAAAAAATAAGAGTAGAATACCACTAATGACGGCGTGTTTAAGATGGGGAATGCCAAACAGCTTTTCCCCCTTAAAAATACACCAGGCAGTCATGAATAAACCCGACATAAGAAATCGGAGTGCGCCCAGCATAAAAGGAGGGAAATCAGCGACGGCTTTTTGAATAAAAAAGTAAGTAGACCCCCAAACAATATAGACTATCGCAAAAGCGAAGATCACTAAAATCGTCGATGGGGGTTTATTATCAGAGCTGGTCATTAGTTTGTGTGGAGACAAATGTCGGACAATATTCAGTAATACGAAAGAGTCGACCAGTTTAATCTTGAATATATTCTTGAATTGCTAACATTAGGAATCCAGTATAAAAATCCGGAAATTTGCACCTCACCGCATACTAACACTAAAGGATGTTTAAACTTTTACCTAGTATATTAGCGATCTTATTGTTTAGTTCTGCTGCGGTTTTCGGACAGAGAGATAGTATAGCTACGCCGGTTCCGAATCGCCCTTCTTACAGAACGCTGGATTCAGCAATACTTGCAAAAAGACAGGCATATCGGGATTCTGTTAAATTGGTACGGGATTCTTTAGCTATAGCATGGGTAAAGACACCTGATCCTCACCGTCCTAATCTTTTTGCTGATAGCCTGATTAGTCTTTATAAAGTAGAGAACCTTAACTTCAATGCCTGGGCCGCGAAACTACCTAAGAAAATAAATCGATATGATCAGGGGAAGCCTTTAAAGAAAGGGTCAGGCTGGGTTATCGCATCGATCCTCATTTTAGTTATTTTTTTCGCACTAATTAGGTTTTTCTTTGCGAAGGAGCTTAATACTATTATTCATTCTTTTGTTAGTAATCAGGCTCTTTTGCAAATTAATAAAGAGGATAATTTATTCAACTCATGGCCTTTTGTTTTTCTTTACCTCTTGTTCGGCCTGATCATTGGCATGTATCTTTATCTGTCTTCAAGGTACCTCGGTATTTCGTATTCAATGGAGGGATTTGAATTATTCCTGGGTTTATCGGCTTTCGTGATCTTACTGTTTACGATAAAAATAGTGGTCCTCCGGCTTCTGGGGTTTTTGTTCGATATCAGGAGGCTGGTTAGGGAGTATGTATCTATTCTGTATCTAAGTTACTTCAGCAGCGCCCTTTTGTTTTTGCCCCTTATTATAGCCTTCAGCCTTACTCCCGACAGATATGCCAGCATTTACGGTTATGCAGGGATTATCCTCCTTGTTGGAATTTTCATCCTCCAGTTTATGCGTGCAGGGGTTAATATTCTAACCAACTACCGGTTCCCCAAAGTTTATTTAATTGTTTACCTTTGTGCTCTCGAATTTTGTCCTTTTATCATTCTTTTTAAAGCACTTAGGCTTTAAGTCAAAATACTATGCAAGTAACACCAAACGTGAAACCTAAGAAAGTAAAAAGTATTCTGGTTACTTTACCCAAACCCGAATCCGAAAAGTCACCTTATTATGATCTCGCAAAGAAGTATAACTTAAAAATTGATTTCAGATCCTTTATACATGTAGAAGGCGTCCCTGCGAAAGAGTTCAGGAAAGAAAAGATCAACTTAGCCGATTTTACTGCAGTGATTTTTACAAGCAGAAATGCGGTGGATCATTTCTTTCGTGTAAGTGAAGAAATGCGTTATGATGTTCCCTCAGACATGAAGTATTTTTGTATTTCTGAAACTATTGCTCTTTATCTCCAAAAATATATCCAGTACCGGAAGCGAAAAATTTTCTTTGGTAAACTGACCGCTACAGATCTGGCAGACGTGTTGAAGAAGCATGCTTCCGACAAATTCCTTTATCCCTGCTCTGATGTAGCGGCAGAAGAGACTCAGAAATTTCTGAAAAGCAATGGGTATGATTTCACGCCCGCGGTATTGTTCCATACCGTATGCAGCGATCTTTCTGATCTGGCTGAGGTATTTTACGATGTAATCGCTTTTTTCAGTCCAAGCAGCATCCATTCATTGTATATCAATTTCCCCGATTTTCAGCAAAAAGATACCCGAATTGCTGCTTTTGGTTCCAGTACTCATAAAGCCGTGCAAGAGAATAATTTAGTTCTTAATATCCCCGCGCCAACGCCTGAGGCGCCTAGCATGACCATGGCGATAGAACAATACATTTTGGAGGTTAATAAATAGCTAAAGCCGCTACGGAAGAGACTGAGTAGATTCCCTGACTATCATAACGGGGGTTTTACATCAAACTTTCGGGTCTGTTTAACGTATTCACAGGGTGTGGTGCGTAATAATTTTGCGGCAATTTTAATATTATCTTTACCCTTAAATCATCCGGCAAATAGTTTGGTCTGGTATTTGAAACGGTCCGGTTATTATTTGTGCGTATATTTTGTGGGTACATTTTTATATATTCGAGACTTTATTTCCTTAGGAAATACAAAATGAGAAGCGTATAGGATGAGAAAAATTTACTTTATCGCTCTTGCAGCGTTGGCTTTAACAGGTACAGGCTGCGGTAAAGGTGGGACTCAAGGCGAGTTGGTTGGAGTTTCTAGTAAAAGGTTTAAGAATAGGGACGTTCCGTACGGGATGGTATATATTCCTGCCGGCACGTTTGTGATGGGGCAGACCGACCAGGACGTTACTTTTGCGCAGATTTCCCAAAATAAACAAGTTACGGTTCAGGCCTTTTATATGGACGAAACCGAGATCACCAATAATGAATACCGCCAGTTTGTGAACTGGGTTCGCGATTCAATAGCTATTACCAATTACCTTCGAGGTGA
>CAZFQV010000154.1:5702-6090 GCA_964521175.1 uncultured Sphingobacterium sp. | reverse complement strand
GTATAATAACAGGCCTATAATCGCATTAATGATCAGACTATTATATAGCAGTCGACCACATTCCTCAAAATTTCTTTTCCCGTTCTCTCTTGCGATGAGTGGGGTAAGACCATAGGAAATACCGATACCGATAACCATTACAACGGTAAATATGCTGTTTACGAGTGCAACAGCGGCGAGCGGAATAGTACCCGCAAAATGGCCGACTATAACGCTATCAGCAGTATGAACCAGGGTGAGCCCGAGCTGGGATATAACTACCGGAACCGCTAGCTTTAAGTTGGAACGATAATGAAACTTATATCTATCGTAGATTCCGCTTATTGTCATACAAAAGGATCAGTAGGATTTAATGCCTGAGAATTAAGACGCCGTATAATATTCTTCC
>CAZFQV010000154.1:0-5692 GCA_964521175.1 uncultured Sphingobacterium sp. | reverse complement strand
GGTGGTATGGATACGGATAAGCCCTGCAAGTACCAGGTTTACCAGAATACGATGGGTGCGTCGACGAGAGAGTTTCAGCATAGTACTGTATTCTTTTGAAGTAATGCGCTCATGCTCATTTAGATATTCAAGGAGTGCTTTTTCGCGGGAAGAATACTCCAGCAATACTCCCTCGTCACTATGCTCAGCCTTTAGCACATCGATTATAATCTTACTGGCAAGCACGCTTTTATCATTCACTCTCACATAAACCCACCACTTTTTGTCCTCTCCCAGAGCATAATGAGGTTTGATCAGGCTGCTTTTTATCTCAGCTACAAGAAGTGTCTTGTCATCTATATAAACTTCTTCGAAATAGACGTCGAGTGCGGGTTTACAATAGAAGTGTGCCGCCTTAGTAAGCATATACTTTTCCTCATCCTCTGATTTAACACCACTTATAGTGCCGTCATCCGATACCCCTACAAGAAGCTTTCCTCCTTTATTATTGGCAAAAGACACCATCGTCTTCGCAATCTTCTCACAGCTGGTAATCTTTTTTTTAAAATCCAGTGTAACACCTTCTCCCGCGAGGATAAGCCTCCTGATATTCATTTGAATGGCTGATTAGCTACGGCTCTGTCGGTTAATAGGCTATGGTTTGCTCTTCGCCTGAATAGAGATTCCGCACGTAAACTTCATTAATAACTGATGCGCAAAGTTCGCCCTTCGAATTTAGGATTTCCAAAGGAAATGCCTTTACAAATTTACCAACAGTAATTAAAGCCGTTTCGGCTTCTATTATGTCCTGGTCTGTGAGGGAGATTTTAAAATATAAATTGGTCCGGCCGGGCTTAAGATACTGTATAGAGGCACTCTTTAGCCATACTCTGGTTTTTAGTCCCTTTCGCCTGAACAGTTGGTCGAAAAGTAAGGCATAAAAGGGGTCTGATGCGCTGAAAATAGTTCCGCCGAAGATGGAGTTATTGTAATTGCTATTCAGAATACTCTTCGTGATCTTCACCTGGACGCCTGTAAAGCCCTTTTCAAACTGCTTCACCCATATCCTTTGGAAAAAAAGAGGAGGATAAAGGCGCATAGCCCATTTGAGCGTATTCTCGGAAACCAACATTATGCAATATCAATAAAATGTGTTGATTTCAAAAAAACATTCTTAAGTCAAAGGAAGTATTTTTGTTTTTCAGTTTTGTTTGTAGATTGACGCCTCAAAAAAAAACAAATGGATCAAGCTGCTACTCACCCAAAAAATGTCAAACTGATTGTGATTGTAGCCGCACTCGGCTACTTCGTAGACATATACGATTTGATCCTTTTTTCGGTAATCAGGGTGAAAAGCCTAAAGGGACTTGGTGTAGCCGACGCTGATTTACTGGATGTGGGCACCTCTTTAATAAACAGTCAGATGTTCGGGATGTTGCTGGGAGGGATTTTATGGGGAGTGTTGGGCGATAAAAGAGGTCGAATCAGCGTTCTATTCGGTTCGATTTTGCTCTATTCATTGGCTAACCTGGCTAACGGCTTTGTGACTTCTATTCCGGCCTATGCTGTATTGAGATTCATTGCCGGTATCGGCCTCGCGGGAGAGTTGGGAGCAGGAATTACACTGGTGACAGAAACAATGAGTAGAGAGAACAGGGGATACGGGACAATGATTGTAGCCGGGGTAGGGCTTATGGGAGCCGTTGCGGCTGCATTGATTGGCGAAAATTTTGCATGGGAAACCTGTTATATTATCGGAGGAATTATGGGATTTTTGCTGCTTGGGATGCGTGTAGGACTTGTCGAATCCGGAATGTTTAAGAACCTCAAAAACGATGGGGTAAGTCGCGGAAATATCTGGATGCTGTTTAATAATCGTGAAAGGCTAAAGAAATACATCAGCTGTATCCTGATCGGAATACCACTTTGGTTTGTGGTTGGAGTGCTCGTTACTTTTTCGCCTGAATTTGGTAAGGAGCTTAACGCCACAGAGCCTCTTTCTGCCGGTACCGGTATCATGTATTGTTATATAGGAATCGCTTTGGGTGATATTGTGGCTGGCTTACTGAGCCAGTTGCTGAGGTCCAGGATTAAGGTTATGGTATTATTTCTGGTGTTAACGGCAGTCAGTATTGTAGTGTATCTAAACGCAGTGGGGATGACACCCAAGCAGTTTATTTGGCTTGTGCTGTTTCTCGGTTTTGCGTCCGGCTACTGGGCAACGTTTGTAACCATTGCATCAGAACAATTCGGAACGAATCTGAGAGCAACCGTAACCACTACAGTGCCGAATTTTGTAAGGGGCTCCCTGGTGTTAGCTACCCTGTCATTCACCGCCTTAAAAGGAGGTATCGGAATCATTAATAGCGCTATGACCGTGGGTTTTGTTTCGTTGGCTATAGCCGGTATTGCATTGTATCAGCTTAAGGAAACTTTCGGGAAAGATCTGGATTATATTGAGCTCGACTGAGAGGATCGATATCTCTCTTTTTTTAATTAGGGTAATGATAGTGGGCATGCTTTATTCATGCCTCTGCCGCATACTACTTCCCGCCGAAAAAAAATCACTGACGAAATAAGCTCAATACGAGCCCGGTTGAACAATAGGCTAGCTAAAGTCATCTTTTGTTCTTTTCAGGAGTAAATTTGGGGGATATTATTAAAAAACTGCATTTTTGAAGGATGATTACAAAAGAACAGATCGAGGAAGATTTTAGAAAGATTCAGGATGAGATATGTTCGGGGCTTGAACTCACCGATGGAGAAGGAAAATTTGAAGAAGAATTATGGACCAGAGAGGGTGGAGGCGGTGGCCGTACACGTGTCATTCAGAATGGCAATATCTTTGAAAAAGGAGGCGTAAATTTTTCAGCTGTCGAAGGTAAACTTCCCGAGGCTGTAAAAAAGGCTTTCGGAGTGAATGAAAGTGATTTTTTCGCAACAGGCATCTCCATTGTAATTCATCCTTCTAACCCCTGGGTGCCTATTATTCATATGAATATCCGGTATTTTGAAATGACTTCGAACGAGGCACAGACTGTACGGTGGTTTGGGGGTGGAATTGACCTTACCCCGCATTATATAATTAAAGAAGATGCAGAATTTTTTCACCGAAAGCTTAAAGATACCTGCGAAATGTATAGTCCCGCGTTTTACCCAAAATTCAAAACCTGGGCTGATGACTATTTCTATATCCGTCACCGTCAGGAAACTCGCGGGATAGGCGGAATTTTTTACGATAGACTGGATCCGGCAGGTACGGGCTTATCATGGGACGGCCTATTTGATTTCTCTAAGGCCGTCGGCAGAACGTTTTTACCGGTATATCAGGAGCTCGTAGAACGAAACCGAATTAGGAGCTTCAGTGAGCAACAAAAAAAATGGCAATACCAACGGCGCAGCAGATACGTTGAGTTTAACCTGGTATATGATGCCGGAACAAAATTTGGGCTCGAAACAAATGGTAGGATCGAATCCATACTGATGAGTCTACCGCCACAAGCTGACTGGGTATACAATTATCATCCGGTACCTGAATCTGAAGAAGCAGAAACCCAGGAGCTATTAAAAAAAGGTATTAAGTGGATATAAACTAATTATGAAGACTAAATTGATAAAATGTTCTTTTGCAGGACTTTATTTAATAATTATTACCGGTTGCGCATCCAGCCCATTGATAGGGACATGGCAATACGATGGAGGCATCTATAATGGAAAAGCGCAAAATGCATCTCCCGACTTTAAGATGCATCGTACTTATACTTCAGATGCATATGAGGCAGTTCTTCTCGAAGATGGTTCCGAGCCGGAACTATACAATTCAGGGGTCTATGAAGTAAAAGGAGACAGCGTTTTTCTGACCAGCAAATACAGTAAACAGCCCTCGCAAAATACCGACATCAAAATTGGATACAAATTTAGAGTTGAGGATCAGAAAATGACAACGAACGGTGTTTTACCAAATGGCATGGTTGTGGAAGAATATTGGAAAAAGGTAAAATAATTCAGACCCGGCAGTCGCTTAATATAGGACGAAAGAGGGGATGAACTTCTTTTTTAAAATTGCTTACGCGCGGCAGATTTAAGAGCCCCTGATATATTGAATATATGCATGCACAATATTTCGGTGAAAATAATGAGGTAGTGGGTAGGATTGCCGAAGATACGGTCGATAAACATTATTAGATGGACGGCTAAAAAAAGACCGTGCGATTTTCCTTTAAACAATATAACATACTTTCAGAGGCTGTTCCCCTGGGTTTATAGTTCTGATTTTCCAGGGTCAAACATCCAGAGAATTTAATTTGAATAATCAAAAAGAAAGGCGGTCTTGATACTTAATTATTTTATGATTCAGGCCGTGAATACGATGATATTTGCTAACTTCGCAAGACCTTCGAAGCAGGGTTTTAGGCGGTGGTTTATCGAGCCGCAATTTTAAAAAGATAATATCAGAACATTAATAAAAGTATGGCTGAAGATACAGAAGACGGCACTCCAATACCTCAAAACGATAGAATCATACTCATAAATATTGAGGAGGAGATGAAATCGGCGTACATTGATTATTCCATGTCAGTGATTGTTTCTCGCGCTCTGCCTGATGTGCGGGATGGACTTAAGCCAGTACATCGGAGAGTTCTTTACGGGATGCTGGATTTGGGTGTTACAAGCACCAAGCCGCATAAGAAATCTGCGCGTATTGTAGGTGATGTATTAGGTAAGTATCACCCTCATGGAGATTCATCGGTTTATTTTGCGATGGTTCGTATGGCTCAGGAATGGAGTTTGCGTTATCCGATGGTCGACGGACAAGGAAACTTTGGTTCCGTGGATGGCGATTTGCCGGCAGCAATGCGATATACGGAAGCCCGGCTTAAGAAAATGGCTGAAGAAATGTTGGCCGATATCCATAAAGATACCGTCGATTTTCAGCTTAATTTTGATGATACCCTTGAAGAGCCTACTGTTCTTCCCTCGCGTGTTCCAAACCTGCTGGTAAACGGCACATCCGGTATTGCTGTAGGTATGGCTACTAATATGCCTCCTCATAATTTAACCGAGGTGGTGAATGCCACTATTGCCTATATCGAGAATACGGAGATTACTGTTCCCGAGTTGATGCAGCATGTTAAAGCTCCTGATTTTCCAACAGGAGGTATAATATATGGCTATTCGGGTGTACAAGAGGCATTTGAAACTGGTCGTGGAAGGATCGTCATGCGGGCGAAAGCAGAAATAGAAGTTTACGGAAGCGATAGGGAGAGAGTGATTGTAACCGAAATTCCTTACCAGGTGAACAAGGCCGGTATGATCGAGCAGACTGCCGGACTGGTAAATGATAAGAAGATCGAAGGCATTAGTGAAATCAGAGATGAATCAGATCGGGACGGAATGCGGATTGTTTATGAAATTAAGCGTGATGCGAATGCCTCTATCGTTCTGAATAATCTCTATAAATATACGGCTCTTCAAACTTCTTTTAGCGTAAACAATATCGCGTTGGTTAATGGCCGCCCGATGATGCTTAATTTGAAAGATCTGATAAGACACTTTGTGGATCATAGACATGAGGTAGTTATTAGAAGAACCAGATTTGACCTTGCCGAGGCTGAAAAGAGAGCACATATACTCGAAGGCTTACTCATTGCGCTGGATCATCTGGACGCAGTAATTAAGCTTATTCGGGCATCCAACAGCCCGGAAGATGCCC
>CAZFQV010000153.1:0-6109 GCA_964521175.1 uncultured Sphingobacterium sp. | reverse complement strand
CGTATTTAAACGGGAAGGGCAGGTCTTTATTCCGAAGGTAATTCAGACAGGTATTTCACAAAACAAGCAAATACAAGTTCCGCAAGAGATAAAAAAATGGGACCTGGCGTCCAATGCATATTATCTTATCGATAGCGAGGGCTTTATTAGGGCTAGCAAATAATATATAAAGCAATGAAGTATATAAAGTATATTAAATCACTTACTTTCAAGGTATTAATTTCTGTTATAATTTTTTCAGGCTGTGGCATTGCTGATGACGATAACGGGTCGGCTTTAGCACCTCAGACTTATACCTGCTCGATGCATCCACAAATTATACTAGACCATCCCGGGGTATGTCCCTTATGCGGGATGGATCTTGTTCCATTTAAGAGAAATTCCGCAGAAGAAGCCCTTCATCTGAATGAAGATCAAATAACATTAGCGAATGTTAATACCATCACGGTGGGTATAGACGGGTTTAATACATTTAAGCAATTGAACGGAAGGCTGGTGGTCAATCCGGAAAAAACTGAATATATATCAGGCAGGGTCGCGGGCAGACTGGAGCACTTGTATGTCCGGCAAACAGGCGAAAAGATAGTGAAGGGGCAAACCTTGTATCAGTTATATTCTGAGCATCTGGCTTCTCTGCAGCAAGAGTATATACTTGCAGTTATCCAAGCCGAAGAGTTCCCTAATGACCCTGTTTTCTCGACCTTGTTAAAATCCTCAGCGCAAAAACTGACTTTATACGGTCAATCGAAAGCTCAGATTAACGCTCTAAAAATGAGCAGGAAGACTAGTCCGCTTGTCACTTATTCGTCTCCTGCAAGCGGTGTGGTAGCTGAACTGCTGGTTAGCGAAGGGCAATATATTTCTGAAGGGACTCCGCTGATGCGCTTAGAAGGATATCAATCGCTATGGGTTGAAGCAGATATTTACCCTTCTGAGATGGGAGATATCCGGAATGGGAGTAACCTGAAAGTCGTCATACCTGGCTGGGAGGATCGGCCTCAAATGACCACTGTCAACTTTCTCAATCCGACAATCGAGACGGGCAGTCAGCTTATTAAGCTAAGAGCGGTCATACCGAATCCGGACGGGCAATGGCAGCCGGGTCTCCAGGCAAATATTTATGTATCCATAAAAAGCAAGGGAGACGCGATAAATCGGCGCAAGCCTTGATTCGTGACGAAAAAGGAACTCATGTCTGGATCGAAAAAGAAGAGGGGAAGTTTGAACCTCAAGTAGTGAAAACTGGTATGGAAAGTGCTGATAATGTTGAGATTACAGATGGACTGCAGGCAGGAGATCAGGTCGTGGTTTCCGGTGCCTACCTGCTTTATAGTGAGTATATTCTGAAAAAAGGTAAGGATCCTATGATCTCTAAACAAATGTGAAACAATGAAAACAATGACTATCATAATTAGATTTGGGCTGTTATTGAGCGCTATATTGGTATTAGCTTCATGTGATAATGGTTTGTCTCCGGCGAAGAACCTCAACAAGAATGAAATGGCTAAACCATTAGCCGCACCGGTAAAGCTTCACAACGATCATTTGAATGCAACCTATCAACAATACCGGCACTTAGAGAGTGCATTGATTGAGGGTAACATAACTCAGGCTAAAGTTGCTGCCCTCGCTGTGGAAACAGGCTCCAGGCGTGTTCAGAACGGTACGGCAATGGCAATAGAGGCGGGGTTGATTATTGATGCGAAAAGTATTGAGAAGCAGAGAGCGGCTTTTGCCTCATTGAGCAGAGAGTTAATTGCCCTGACGAAAAAAACGGGCCTGGATAGTGGAAAGCTATACGTTCTGCATTGTCCTATGGCGCTTAACGATCAGGGCGCGTATTGGCTGAGCAATAATAAAGAAATCAGGAACCCCTACTATGGAAAGGATATGCTGAATTGCGGTTCAGTGAAAGAAACGGTTAACTGAAAAAAATATTTTGAATATAGAAACCTTTATGTTTTAATGATGTTTATCTAATACAAGGCAAATTAGGTCTATAGAACTAAATTAAGGCATAATCTTTTGAGCGCTTTTCCTAAATCCTACCGGCTATTTCAATAGTCTTCTCTATTTAGAAAAAAAACCACAGCATTCGCTGTTAGATTTAACATCATTTAAATCCATAGTACCCGAGGCGCGCCTGGAGAGCAGTGTTGCTTTTAATGGTAAACAGATCAACAATGATCGACGTTAAAAAAGAAGGTATTATTTTAGAATGTACCAATATTGGTTTTGAAAATCAGGCGGTACTAAATCCGGCGGTAATCCGCAATGGAGACATCCTGCACCTCTTTTACCGGGCAGTTCGTGAGGGGAACCACTCTAGCATCGGCCATTGCAGATTGAATAGCCCTACCAAAGTATCAGATCGGTATGATGCACCCATTTTAATCCCTAAGTTTAAATATGAGTCACAGGGACTTGAGGATCCCAGGATTGTCAAAATTGATGATCTATATTACCTTACTTATACTGCTTATGATGGCAAAAACTCACTGGGAGCATTGGCCACGTCAAAAGACTTAAAGCATTTCGATAAACGTGGCATCATAGCCCCGAAAATCAAATTCAATGATTTTAAACGGCTAGTGGAGTACAGGTGTGAGCTCAACAAAAAATATTTCCGTATTAATAGTCCGGCTCCGTCTTTAATGATCAAGGATGTGTTGTTTTTTCCGCGCAGGATTAACAAAAAACTATTTTTTTTACAGCGTATCAAACCCGACATACAACTAGTATCGGTGGCTGATTTGAAAGAACTCACGGCGGAGTTCTGGGAAGACTATTTCATCCATTTTGACAGACATATTATGCTTACGCCGAAGCATGAGCACGAAGTGAGTTACGTCGGAGGTGGTTGTCCGCCGATCGAGACCGCAAACGGGTGGCTGCTGATTTATCATGGTGTCCACGATACGGTAGACGGGTACGTCTATTCAGCAAGAGTGGCCCTGTTAGATATAGATAACCCTTTAATGGAAATCGCA
This sequence comes from uncultured Sphingobacterium sp., assembly GCA_964521175.1. Lineage (GTDB taxonomy): Bacteria > Bacteroidota > Bacteroidia > Sphingobacteriales > Sphingobacteriaceae > Daejeonella. Next base: position 3,119 of record CAZFQV010000153.1, on the reverse strand, counting down.
AGACTCCCTTATAATCTATTCAAGCCGGAACACGATTGGGAAATGAAAGGCATTGTAGATAATGTAGTTTTCCCTACCGGTGCTGCAGTATTCGATGATACATTATATATCTATTACGGTGCTGCCGATAAAAGGATTGCTTGTGCTTCGCTCAGTTTGTCAGCATTGTTAAAAGAGTTAATGCTTTATCCTACGGGAGGCAGTAAATCAAAAAATGAACTAAAGTTGAAATAAAAAATACACTGCAAAATCATGAGTAATACAACTAAAGATATTCCAGACCCAGCAGAGCTAAATCAGCTGGCTATCAATACCATTCGCTTTTTATCTGTAGATGCAATCCAAAAAGCCGAGAGCGGTCATCCCGGCTTACCTTTGGGTGCGGCCCCTATGGCCTATGTTTTATGGACTCAATTTCTACACCATAGTCCTTCTAATCCCCACTGGTTTAATCGCGACAGGTTTATCTTATCTCCGGGGCACGGCTCCATGCTACTTTACAGTTTACTACATCTTACTGGCTATAATTTGCCGATGGAAGAAATTAAGCAGTTCCGGGCATGGGGCAGCATCACGCCCGGCCATCCTGAGCGGGGTATTACACCGGGCGTTGAAGTTGCTACCGGCCCGCTCGGTCAGGGATTCGGCAATGGTGTAGGTATGGCTATTGCTGAAGCTTATTTAGCCGCCAGATATAACGTTGAAGGATATCAACTAGTGAATCACTATACCTATGCGCTGGTGAGTGACGGCGATATGATGGAAGGGGTTTCTGCCGAAGCTGCTTCTCTGGCCGGCCATCTGAAACTCGGGAAATTAATTTATCTATATGATGATAATCATATTACCTTGTCTTCTGCCACCCCGGTCACTTTTACTGAGGATCATAGCGAACGATTCAAAGCGTATGGGTGGCATATTCAATTCGTAGCCGACGGCAATGACCTCGAAGCAATCGCGCAAGCCATTCGCTCTGCGCAAGAAGAAGCAGATCGTCCGTCACTTATTCTCGTTCGCACACACCTCGGCTATGGATCCCCTAATAAACAGGATACCTGTGCCGCTCATGGCTCACCATTAGGCAGCGAAGAGGTACAACTTACCAAAGAGAATCTTGGATGGCCTGTAGAGCCGCAATTTTATGTTCCGGAAGAAATCAAATCTCACTTTCGTAAAGCAATTGCTACAGGGAGGAAGTTAGAAGATAAATGGGAATCCGAATTCGAAAACTACCGGAGGAAGTACCCTGAACAGGCTGCTGAACTTAGCAGACTTCTGAAAAATGACTGGTCGATGAATTGGAGCGGTATTCCAAACTTCCCAGCTGATGCAAAAGGTCTTGCTACCCGGGTTTCATCGGGTAAAGTGATGCAATATATTGGGAACTCCTTACCGGGTCTGATCGGAGGCTCGGCGGATCTCAACACTTCTACCCATACGGAACTGAAGGATAAGGGGAATTTTGAGAGTCTCACGATGGCTATCGGTGATTTACAAGGCTCGGCTGAAGGCGGATGGAGTTATGCGGGCCGGAATCTTCAATTCGGAGTACGTGAGCACGGAATGGCGGCCATTTCTAACGGCCTGGCGGCTCATGGTGGCGTTATTCCTTTCTGTTCCACCTTTTTGGTTTTCTCAGACTATATGCGTCCGGCGATCCGGCTTTCTGCGCTGACCAGGCTAAAAGTAATATATGTATTTACTCACGACAGTATTGCTATGGGTGAAGATGGGCCTACGCATCAGCCGGTTGAACATCTCGCAAGCCTCAGGGCTATGCCCAATCTAATAGTCATTCGTCCGGCCGACGCTAACGAAACTATAATGGCCTGGCGGATGGCAATTGAACTTGCCGATCAACCGGTTGCTTTAATATTAACCCGACAAAACGTCCCAACGCTGGACAGAAATCAATATGAAAGTGCAGAGAATCTTAGGTACGGAGCTTATATTCTGGCAGATCCTCCGGAAGGTGACCCACAATTAATCCTCATAGCAACGGGGTCTGAAGTAGGATTGATCGTGACCGCACAGCAAAAGCTAAAGGAACAGGGTGTGCTCGCCCGCATCGTTTCAATGCCCAGCTGGGAGCTCTTCGAGGCACAAAGCCAGGAATACCGGGACAATGTATTACCGCCGCCTGTACAGGCAAGGATTGCCGTCGAAGCCGGTGTATCGCAGGGCTGGTGCCGCTATATTGGCGATCAGGGCGAAATGATCGGCGTGGAAAGATTCGGTGCATCGGCACCCGGTCCGGTGGTTATGGAGAAATACGGTATAACTGTTGAACATATATGTGAGCGTGCTTTAACTATGTTGAAGAAATAATTATGGACACTCTTAAAATAAAAAGCTCTGAAAACTCAGAGACTATAGGTATCGCTGCAGATCACGGCGGGTTTCAGCTGAAAATTTACCTGCATGAGATGCTGACGACTTCCGGGTTTAAGGTCATTGATTATGGGAATACCCAGCTGAATCCGAATGATGATTATCCCGACTATGTGATACCATTGGCACGGGCAGTAGCAAGCGGGGAAGTCAACAGGGGCATAGCGCTTTGTGGCAGCGGAGTGGGAGCCTGTATTGCCGGTAATAAGATACCCGGTGTTAGAGCATGCCTGATACACGAAACCTTTTCTGCACGCCAGGGAGTGGAAGATGACGATATGAACCTCATTTGTCTGGGCGGCCTGGTAAGCGGGCCGGCGATGGCATGGGAGATGATCACAGTATTTTTGACTGCAACATTCAAGGAAAGAGAAAGATACCGGCGTCGTTTATCAAAAATATCGGAACTTGAAAAAGGATACACCACAAGTAAGGAGCTTAAATGAAAAAATTAGTTGTTTTTGACTTAGATGGTACGCTTGCCGAAAGTAAGTCGCCGCTTGATGAAGAAATGTCAACACTTTTTAGTGCACTGTTGCATACTGTTAAGGTAGCTGTAATTTCCGGCGGCGATTGGCCACAATTTCAGAAGCAGGTCTTGTCAAATCTGCCAGAGGACAAGCATTTGAAGAATCTAGTTATCCTACCTACCTGTGGAACCAAGTTTTACCAGTATGAGTCTGGCTGGCGAAAACGCTATTCTGAAGACTTCAGCGAAGAGGAAACCA
>CAZFQV010000152.1:0-6114 GCA_964521175.1 uncultured Sphingobacterium sp. | reverse complement strand
ACTGCGCAGCATTTCTTTAGCACGATTCAAGCGAATTTTCACATTGGATTCACCCGGATTGACAACAGGCGGGGCATAGGAGCTATCTGCATAGGCCTTAAACCGATCTACAAAGTCGTCTTCTGTCCAGTCCCCAATTCCGGTTTCCGGATCGGGGGTAATATTTGCCGAGCGGGTAATGCCTCCAAGGGGCATAGGAAATTCGAATCCGCCGGCAAGCTCCATTCCGGCTACCGGACTCCCATTATCTTTTGGGGTATGGCAATCATTGCACGCTGCCGCGGTAAACAGGTAGGCTCCGTAAGCAACCTGATTATCTGGACTGGGTATTTTGGAAAACCCGGCCTTGTGAGGAATAGTATTTATGATGAAATTCATAGGAAAATCAGGCTCTGATTCCGGTACTGAAAATTCAACAGGTTCAAGGATTCGCAGATATGCGATGATTGAATAGATATCTTCCCGATCCAGTCTGCCATAATTAGCATGTGGCATTACCGGAAAAAGAGCTTTTCCATCTTTATTCACCCCCGAGGTGATTGCCCTCATCACTTCACCGTCTGACCAATCCTTTAAGGCATAAGGGGTGATGTTCTTGGCATAAAATTTACCGGGAAAACCAAACTTCTGATTAAATTCTTCACCCCCTCTTCCTGAAGTACCCTCAACAAGCGGTCCGGCAAATTTATTCCAGTCGCGTTGGGAGTGACAGTCTATGCAAGAGGCTACGCTGTTTGCCAGATACCGGCCCCGTTCAACTCTTTTCGGGCTGATTTCAATATGGATATCCTCGGGATTTCCCACATCCGGCAACGCAAAGCTTATGAAACATAATAAGCAGGTAATACCGGCAATTATAATAATAACAAGGTATTTTATTCCCTTTTTTACCCCTGAACGCATTTTTTTCAGCTTAAAATTTCTGGAATGTTTGATCATTATTTAGTATAAATGTAACAAAGCAAAAAAAAATTATCATTGATAAATAGAAAATATTTTGAAATTAAATCAGACGGAAAAGTCACTGGATCGTTTATATTTACTCGACAGATCCAAAGACTTATAACGGGATTTGAATAGACTGTCAATCCTGTAATAAGCTCTATTTTTAATGTGCCTGCGAGAATTTATTCATTCCGTTAAGGTCATCGAATGAAAACAAAAACAGACAGATGAAATATATCTTTATCCTGGCTTTGATGCCATTGATTCAATCCTGCACATCAGCCCGGCAGGCGGACCTGATTGTGTACAACGCCCGTGTTTATACGGTGGATGATAAATTTTCCGTGGCGGAGGCTTTCGCGGTAAAAGACGGTCGTATCTTAGAAATCGGGAGTTCGTCTGACATGCTTGCAAAATATAATGGTGAGAAGCTCGATGTGGAGGGGAGAGCAGTTTACCCCGGCTTCATCGATGGACATGCCCATTTTTACAGCTATGGGGAAAGCTTACAACATGCGAATCTGGTAGGAACGAGCAGTTGGGAGGAGATACTCGGCCGACTTAAAGCCTTTGAAAAAGAGAATCCGGAGGGATGGATTTTGGGTGAAGGCTGGGATCAGAACGACTGGGAAGTAAGGGAGTTTCCGGACAATGAAAAACTCAATATACTCTTCCCCGACCGACCCGTTATGCTCTCCCGTATCGATGGACATGCGGCAATAGTGAATAAAGCGGCCCTGGACCTGGCAGGTATTAAACCAGGCGTAAAACTTAATGGTGGCGAAGTAGAAACCACGGACGGGCGTCTCACCGGAATACTTATCGACAATGCACAGGGTTTGGTATATTCTAAAATTCCGAAACCTTCGGAAGAATCCAAACGCGAGGCTTTGTTGGATGCCCAGAAAAATTGTTTCGCGGTCGGCCTTACGACAGTAACGGATTGTGGTATAAGCTATAAAATGATTCCGCTGATCGATGGTATGCAAAAAGGGAATCAGTTAAAGATGCGGATATATGCCATGTTGTCTGACAGTAAAGCGAATTATGATTACCTCTTTAATAGAGGGGCGTTCAAGACGGATCGACTCCATGTAAGGTCCTTTAAGGTTTTTGCCGACGGCGCTCTGGGTTCACGCGGAGCTTGTCTGCTGGAGCCTTACAGCGACAAAGCCGAATCCTCAGGTTTCCTTCTGAGCAGCAAGGAACACTTTGCCGAAGTGGCGCAGCTAATCGCAGAAAAGGGATTTCAGATGAATACTCATGCTATCGGTGATTCCGCCAACCGCGAAATTCTGAACGTATATGCCGAGGTGCTAAAAGGCAGGAATGACCGGCGCTGGCGTATTGAACATGCCCAGGTAATCAATGAAGATGATTTTGCACTTTTTGGTCAGAATAATATTATACCTTCAGTGCAAAGCACCCATGCAACCTCAGACATGTATTGGGCTGACGACCGTCTTGGCCCCGAGCGGATAAAGGGAGCCTATGCTTTTAAGCAACTACTGGATCAAAATGGCTGGTTGGTTTTAGGCACCGACTTTCCTGTAGAAAATATTAATCCCCTATATACGTTTTATGCTGCGGTGGCCAGGAAGGATATGAATGGCTATCCCGAAGGGGGCTTTCAGCCTGAAAATGCTCTCAGCAGGGAGGAGGCCCTCAGGGGTATGACTATCTGGGCTGCGAAAGGAAATTTTGAAGACGAGGAAAAAGGTAGTATCGAAGCCGGGAAATTAGCTGATTTCGTAATTCTTGATCAGGATTTGATGACAGCGAGCGAAGATGATTTGTTTAAAGTGAAGGTACTGAAGACTTATATCAATGGTGAAAATGTTTATACCAAATAATACGAAGAAAATAGGACTAATCATAGCGGCACTTATTTTTATTTTATCCGCAACAGCATGTGCTCAGACGACAGAGCATTTACAGAATGAAATTAAGGTAAGTGAGCAGCAGAATATAGCAAGGTCAACTGTATTGTTGAATAATTCCAAGCAGATCATCCCCATTAAAGATATTGAACATGTGAAGATTGTCAGCGTAAACATAGGATCACCTTTTGCCACGGTTTTTGATAGTATTCTTAATAAATATACTGTGGTGACGAGTCTTTCTTCCACCGATTACGCTGCAGATCCACTTACTTTTAATGAGCTGAATGATGATCTCAAGTTTTATAATACGGTTATCGTACAAGTAACCGATCAGTCGTTAAACGATCCCCGCACACTGCCTTTTATCTTAGATATCGAAAAAAGTAAAGAAGTAATCATCAGCCTGGCGGGGAATGTCCATAGCTTAAAGCTGCTGGATGGAATTAATGCGCCGTTGATCTGGTCTGAAAAAATTTCGGCAGGAGCTTCGGATTTCGTTGCCCAGTTAATTTTTGGTGGAGTTCCGGCTCACGCAAAACTACAGCAGGAAGTATCAGCCAGGTATAAATTGGGTGCTGGTTTTGAAACATCCGTTACCCGACTCAGGTACACCGTTCCCGAAGAGCTCGGCATAAATTCTGCAGATCTCAAAGGAATTGACGATATCGTGCACGAGGCTATTTCAGCAAGGGCGGCGCCCAGTATTACGGTTATGGTTGTCAAGGATGGTAAAGTTATCTTCAATAAAGCCTATGGAACCCATACGTATACAGACCCTACTCCCACGGGTATCCGGGATATTTACGATTTGGCCTCAGTGACCAAGACATCGGCTACTACTTTGGCTGTGATGCGTCTTTTTGAGGAGGGCAAATTAGAGTTAGACACCAACGTAGGGGCATACATTCCCGCTGCAAGGAAAACGGACAAGAATAATCTTACTGTCAGAGAGCTTATGCTTCATCAGGCCGGACTTATTCCCTATATCCCGTTTTATAGAAATCTGGGAACGGCAGACTTCCGCAGGGACTCCTCTGCTATGTATCCTACTAAAGTCGCCGAGAACTACTTCCTACATAAGGACTACTTTAAAAAGGTAATGTGGCCAGAGATGCTTAACTCAAAGCTCGCCAATCGTGGGACTTATGTATACAGTGACCTTAGTATGTATTTCATGAAAGAAATTGTAGAAAGGAGATCCGAACAGCGTCTTGAAGACTATGTCTGGCAGCAGTTTTACAAACCTTTGGGGATGACCCGTGCAGGTTTTAATCCGCGGAAACGTTTTCCCAAAAATCAAATTATCCCTACGGAAGACGACACGTATTTTAGACATAGCCTGCTTGAAGGATATGTACACGATCAGGGTGCAGCCATGGCGGGAGGCGTTTCGGGCCACGCCGGGCTTTTTGCAGGAGCCAATGGCTTGGCTATTCTTTATCAAATGTTACTAAATCGTGGTACTTATGGCGGTGTACAGTATTTCAAACCAGGAACCGTAGATATGTTTACCGCCAGACAGTCTGATGTAAGTCGCCGCGGCCTGGGCTTCGACCGTTGGGATCCTGAAAGTAAAGAAGGTTATCCATCTAAACTTGCTTCTCCACAAACTTATGGCCACACCGGATATACTGGTACCTGCGTATGGGTGGATCCGGCATATAATCTAGTCTATATTTTCCTGTCGAATCGTGTCAATCCGACGGTCAGCACGAAATTAAGTAGTCTGCAGATACGCGGCAGAATACAGGACGTAATCTACGAGGCTATAAAGCGCTGATCTGGTTACAACATTCTTACATAGATTTAACATTAATATCCGTTTAAACGTTTTACTTTTGTGTTATACAAAGGGTTTACCCCTCGTTCCGAGTGGGATTAGCATAAAGATATTTTAGTATGAAGATAGGTATTGTGTGTTACCCCACATTTGGAGGTAGTGGAGTGGTGGCTACAGAGCTGGGGAAAGCCCTCGCCGATAACGGCCACCAGGTGCATTTCATAACCTACCGGCAACCTGCACGACTGGATTTTTTCTCGGCGAACCTTTTCTACCATGAAGTTACTGTTTCAAATTATCCCCTGTTTGACTACCCTCCCTATGAACTTGCTCTGGCCAGTAAACTGGTAGACGTCGTAAGATTCGAAAAGCTTGATTTACTGCACGTACATTATGCTATTCCGCATGCCTCGGCAGCGTTTATGGCGAAGCAGATTCTTGCTACCTTTGGGATCCATGTGCCTGTAATCACCACTCTTCACGGCACCGATATCACTCTGGTTGGTAAAGATCCGACGTACAAACCGGTGGTTACCTTTTCTATTAATCAGTCAGACGGAGTTACCGCGGTATCAGAATATCTTAAGGCCGATACCTGCAAGCATTTCGATATAGAAAAGGACATTAGGGTGATCCCTAATTTTATTGACCTGGAGCGGTTTAGGTTGAAGGCCAAGGACCATTTTAAAATAGCCATAGCGCCCAACAATGAGCGCATCATCATTCATACTTCGAATTTCAGGAAAGTAAAGAGAACCAAGGATGTCATTCTGATTTTCGAAAAGATAGAGAAGGTCATTCCTTCGAAGTTACTTATGGTTGGAGATGGTCCGGAAAGGGTTTATTGCGAGCAGTTATGCCGTGACCTTGGGATTTCAGAAAATGTCCGCTTTTTAGGAAAACAAGATGCTGTGGAGGAAATCCTATCGGTGTCAGACTTGTTTATCATGCCTTCTGAATCGGAGAGCTTTGGTCTGGCGGCTTTAGAGGCAATGGCCTGTAAGGTTCCTGTAATTACATCTAACGCCGGAGGACTCCCTGAATTAAACATCAATGGAGTGACTGGCTACATGGATGATCCTGGAGATATTGATTCGATGGCAGAACATGCCATTAGTATACTTGAGGATGATGCGGCTTTAAACCGGTTTAAGGAGGCTGCGCTGAAAAGAGCACATGACTTTGAGTTAAGCCGGATACTGCCTCTTTATGAGGATTATTATCGGGAGATTGTAGCACAGGGCGCTGGATCAAAGTCCTGAAAAATGTCTCTCACAGAATCCACAAAACCTCCCTATGCTCTTTACCCATGCTCTCCCCTTACCGCGACACGGGCCCTCTTGACTAAACCTTCAAAACCGAGTTTAACGAGAGGTGCACTTTTGTTTCATCCCGATAGCGCTCATCAGTTTTTGTCATACCGATAGCCGCTCCTTCGGCGCTGAGGGATCTTACTATTGCTGCCCAAAATATTTATTACGGGCACGCTGTGAGAAGATCCTTCAC
>CAZFQV010000151.1:0-6126 GCA_964521175.1 uncultured Sphingobacterium sp. | reverse complement strand
TCCGAATACGAGTGTCGCTTTTGAATCTTTTAAAGCCTCTTTATCTACCGAGTCAAGATCCCATCCGCCTTCTTCCATAGAATGCTTGAAAGCATCGCCGTAGTTGATTACGCCGGACTCGATAAACTCACGTAAAAGGTCGTTCCCTTCACGGGTACGTTCGCCGACACCGGCGAACACTGAAAGACCTGAATAGGCTTTCGCAATATTATTTACCAGTTCCATAATAAGAACTGTTTTTCCTACACCCGCACCCCCGAATAGTCCGATTTTACCACCTTTAGCATAAGGCTCTAACAAATCAATAACCTTGATACCAGTGAATAGTACTTCAGTTTCTGTGGAAAGTTCGTCAAATCTCGGCGGAGTATTGTGAATTGGGTAACCATCAGCGTTATCGATAGAGCCGATACCATCGATAGCTTCGCCTACTACATTGAATAAGCGCCCTTTTATTTTGTCGCCAACCGGCATTTTTATTGGAGCCCCCGTATCGATTACCTGCATCCCGCGAACGAGACCATCAGTTGAGTCCATGGCTATTGCTCTTACACGATCTTCACCGAGATGTTGTTGAACTTCTAGAATGATCTTTTGACCATTGTCTTTTACAATTTCAAGAGCATCGTAAATCTTAGGTAAATGTGCATTGTCGGTGAAGCTTACGTCAACTACAGGCCCGATGATCTGTGCTATTTTTCCGAGGTTTGGCATAGAATTTTTGTAAAACTTTATTAAATCAACACTTTATGCCCTTTTTTCGAGCATTTTTTTGGTCTGCAAAAATACTCTTTATCACGGTAAATCAAACACTTTTATACAATAATTTATATGGTCTTTTTTCTCACCATGAACAGATACCGGCCACGTCTTGTTGAGATGGCGATTTCTATCGCAATATGGACCGTAGATTGATCTTTTTTATAGCTTTAAAAAAGAATTTGCGGTTATTTGTGCTAATAGGTGGCGCTTTGCAAATAAAACGATAGTAAAATGAAGAAAATACTGGTAACTGGCAGTAATGGTTTGCTAGGGCAAAAGCTGACTGACATAGGCCTGGCAGACCCGGAGATCCGGCTAATTGCCACCTCCATCGGCGGCAACCGTCATCCCATTAAGAACGGATATATCTATGAAGAGTTTGATATCCGGGATGCGGACCGGCTAGAGGGGATAATCCGAAAGTATAACCCGAATGTGATCATCAATACAGCGGCGATGACCAACGTTGATAAATGTGAGAATGAAAAACAGCTATGCCGCGAATTGAATGTAGATGCGGTAGCGAATCTGGTTTCAGCCTGCAGCGCCCATAATATCCACCTTATTCATTTATCCACTGATTTTATTTTTAACGGAGCGGCGGGGCCGTACACGGAAGATTCGGATCCCGATCCACTAAGTTACTATGGCCTCAGTAAGCTTGATGCGGAAAGGCTGATCGAAAAGTCTGGCTGTCGATGGACAATTCTCAGGACCATTATTGTCTATGGGGTGGTAAGTGACATGAGCCGTAGCAATATCGTCCTCTGGGCCAAGCAAGCACTTGAAAAGAAAGATCCTATTAATGTGGTTTATGACCAATGGCGAATGCCCACGCTGGCAGAAGATCTTGCCATATGCTGTATTCTGGCAGCTAAAAGTGGCAAAACAGGAGTTTATAATGCTTCAGGAAAGGATTTAATGAGTATCATTGAATTAGTAGAAAGAGTGGCAGATTTCTGGCGTTTGGACAAGTCCCTGATCAGGCCGGTATCCTCAGCCAGCCTGAACCAAGAGGCTAAGCGTCCCGGGAAAACCGGTTTTGTTTTAGACAAAGCTATCCGCGAGCTAGGATACGAGCCAAGATCGTTTGAAAAGGGGCTGCAAATAGTGGATCTGCAACTTAAATCGCGGAAATAGTATTTTACAATCTACGAATGACTCTGGCAGATATTGAGATAGCGGGACGTCAAATATTACTATTTTAAAAAAACTTACGTTAGTTTGAAAAGAAAGCATATTTTTGCAGTCCGTTAAAAAACGCACCTGTAGCTTAATTGGATAGAGCACCTGACTACGGATCAGGAGGTTAGGGGTTCGACTCCCTTCAGGTGCACATAGCTAAAAATAGGGCCTTTTCGAAGATCATTACGGAAAGGCCTTTAAGTTTAATAACCTATTCCTGCTATCATCCTTAAGATATGAGGAATATCTAAAAAACATTCACATGTTAAACTTAGTCTTGTTTGGCCCTCCGGGTGCTGGTAAAGGAACACAATCCGAGAAGTTGATCCAAAAATATGGTCTCGTTCATTTATCTACGGGGGATATTCTTCGAGGTGAGATCAATCAAGGGACGTCATTGGGACTTGAAGCCAAGAAGCTAATGGACCAGGGTGTTCTAGTTCCTGATGATGTTGTTATTGGGATGATCAGTAATAAGCTGGATTCGAACAAGGATGCGAAGGGATTTATTTTTGACGGTTTTCCAAGAACTGTCGCTCAGGCTGAAGCACTTGACGATCTGTTGAAAAGTAAGTCAACAGCTATATCGGGTATGATAGCACTGGTTGCGGATACTGATGAGCTTGAAAAGCGCCTTTTAAATAGAGGGAAAGATTCAGGTCGCCCTGATGATGCTAATCCTGAAATTATCCGTAAGCGTATCGCGGAGTATAATTCCAAAACAGCCCCTGTTGCCAATTATTACCAGGAACAAAATAAATTCACCAGTATAAATGGTATTGGCAGTATAGAAGATATCTTTTCTTCGATATCCAAGGTTGTGGATACCTTTTAACAGCAGAGTTTTCAAAATAACATCTTCTTTTCGCCGTCATAGACGTAGTAGGTATTTTGCTCTCTGAAAACTTTAAATCGAATGTCCCAGGGAACAAATTTTGTTGATTATGTTAAGGTCTGTTGCCGTTCGGGCCATGGAGGCGCCGGATCGGCTCATCTGCACAGAGATATTTTAACTTCGAAAGGCGGACCTGATGGAGGCGACGGCGGGAGAGGGGGGCATATTATCCTTAAAGGAAACAGCCAGTTGTGGACCCTTCTTCACCTGAAATACCGGAAGCATATTATCGCAGAGAATGGATTACCCGGTGCGGGTGGACAGAGGACGGGCCGCAGCGGCCAGGACGAAGTGCTGGAAGTTCCTTTGGGTACCATTGCACGTAATGCAGAAACCGGAGAGGTACTCTTTGAAATTACCAGGGAAGGAGAAACGCGGGTATTAACCGCGGGTGGACGCGGCGGACTCGGGAACTGGCATTTTAAAAGCGCCACCAAGCAAACACCACGATTTTCGCAGCCAGGTGAAACCGGTAAAGAAGAGTGGATGATCCTTGAATTAAAGATACTCGCTGATGTAGGATTAGTTGGTTTTCCAAATGCAGGCAAATCCACTTTGCTTTCCGTTGTCTCGGCAGCTAAACCGGAGATAGCAGATTATGCTTTCACCACCCTGGTGCCCGGTCTTGGCATAGTTTCCTACCGCGATAATAAATCGTTTATCATGGCCGACATCCCCGGTATCATCGAGGGTGCGTCACAGGGTAAAGGATTAGGAGTGCGTTTTCTCAGGCATATCGAACGAAACTCAGTGCTTTTATTTCTTGTTCCTGCCGACACAGGCAGAAGCATAAAAGAAGAATATCATATCCTGCTAAACGAGTTGGAGCAGTATAACCCTGAACTGATGCAGAAGCCCCGACTCTTAGCGATTAGTAAATCTGATCTACTGGACGACGAACTTGTTGCTGAAATGAAAAGAGAACTTCCGGATATCCCCTCAATTTTTATCTCTTCCGTAGCAAACAAGGGGCTTGTGGAGCTCAAAGATTTGTTATGGAAGGCGATCAATAGCTAAACTGCATCAAATTTGCAGCGCCAAACATTTTGGCCTTTAATTTCTTTCTATAGTGCATGGCATCAAATCAGGAGACTTTAGAAGAAACAGGGTTGATTTATTCCAGTGGTTCTGAGCCGGGAATCATTCGAAAACGATCCGGAAAGGGATTTATTTATATAGATCACCGGGGAAAGCCGGTAAAAGACCAGGTTACCCTGACACGGATCGCTAAGTTGGTGCTGCCGCCGGCGTGGACGGATGTTTGGATATCAAAAAAAGCTAATGCCCATCTCCAGGCTACCGGAATCGATATCGCCGGAAGAAAACAGTATCGGTATCATAACGACTGGATCAAACAAAGGAACGAAACTAAATATTTCAGGTTGCTGGAATTTGGGAGGAAACTTCCAGGATTCCGAAAGAATATTCTCAAAGATCTTCGGCGCAGGGAGCTTGATGAACGGAAAGTGCTGGCAATATCGGTAAACCTCATGCAAAAGACTTTGATCCGTGTGGGCAATGAATCCTATAGACAACTTTATGGCTCATTCGGCCTGACCACACTCCGGGATAAGCATGTGAGAATTAACGGGAATACGATTCGGCTGGCATTTAAAGGAAAAAAAGGTGTTCATCAGGACATTAGCCTGTCTGATAAGAGCCTTGCCCGCCTGGTTAAGAAGTGCCGGGATATTCCAGGGCAGGAATTGTTCCAGTACTATACGCCCTCGGGCGAACGCCGTTCCATCGATTCCGGAATGGTCAATAATTATATCAAAGAAGTAAGTTGTTGCGATTTTACGGCAAAGGATTTTCGTACCTGGGCAGGAACTTTGCAGACAATGAAATATCTCGCGGCTTATGAGTATCCTGAAAATGAGGCGTTAAGGAAGAAAGTTATGACGGAGGTTTTGGCCCGGGTAGCCGGCCAGTTAGGAAACACCCCGGCAGTGTGTAAGAAGTCATACGTGTTTCCGCCACTACTTGAACTTTATGAAAAAGGAGAACTAAAGCCTTGGTTAAAGAAACTATTCGCTAGCCCGGCTTTAAGTAGTGAACAAGGATTGAGCCAGGACGAGAAAGTTCTTCTCAGCTTTTTGAAGGTTCAAAGGAAAAGCTTGAAATCTTGAAGTATGCTCTTGTGTTCGAGTTTAATGCTCTGTAGAAAGACCGTTAATGAAGCTTGCTATGTTATCGGTATCGACTATAAAGTCGACCTTAAACCTGTTTAATGCCTGCTGCGGCATAAATGGCACTTCGGCCGTTGCGGGACTCTGTACGGCAGTTATTCCCTCCATACTTTTTACGAATTCCAGACCTGCCGCACCATCCGCGTTAGCTCCGGACATTAGCAGACAAGCGAGAGAGTCCTGATATGTTTCGGCGGCAGTCTGAAAAGTAATATCGATGCTTGGTCGTGAAAAGTTGACCTTCTCTGAATAGTCCAGCGATAGGGTCCGGTCTTTTTCAACGAGCAAATGATAGTCTGCCGGGGCCAGATAAATATGACCTGGAATGACGGGTTCTTTGTCATTGATTTCGACAACCGGGAGCGCTGTCTTTGATGATAAAATATCGACCAGGGTAGTGTCGGCATTCGATTTACGGTGTAATACAATGATAATCGCAAAAGGAATGGTAGTATTCAAGTTGGGCAATGCCCTGAGTAATGCTTCCAGGCTGCCTGCAGATCCTCCTGTCACCACCAGCTCAATCGATCTTTTCATTATATTTTGCGCCATATCTTCTCAGCGTTTATTTGTTTAAAACGATCGGCGATCGATGAGAATCTCAATGTTTCTTTGCTGCCCAGTGCCAAAAAACCCAGCTTTTCAATACTATGATCGAACAGGGTAAATACTTTTCCCTGGAGGCTTTTATCAAAATAGATTAATACGTTCCGACATAATATGAGCTGGAACTCATTGAAAGAATGATCGGAAACCAAGTTATGGGTTGAAAAAATCATTTTTGATTTCAGGCTTTCATCGAATTTTGCCAGGCTATAGTTGGCAGAATAATATTCTGAAAAGTCACGTGTTCCACCTGAAAGAATGTAATTCTCAGAATATTGTTTCATTTGACTTAAGGGAAAAATGCCCTTTGCTGCCTTTTCCAGTACGTCAGGGTTGATATCTGTCGCATAGATCAATGATTTGTCATAAAGATTTAACTCCTTAAGAATTATCGCGATGGAAAAAGCCTCCTCACCAGTAGAGCATCCCGCCAACCATATCCGGATGAACGGGTAAGTTCCAGGGTGAGGAAATACCTGTTCCCGGAGC
>CAZFQV010000150.1:0-6130 GCA_964521175.1 uncultured Sphingobacterium sp. | reverse complement strand
GAAAACCTTTTTATCACGTAGTGGTAGCAGACGCCCGTGCTCCAAGAGATGGTAAGTTTATCGAGCGTATCGGTTCTTATAATCCAAACACAAACCCCGCTACTATAGACCTGAATTTTGACAAAGCATTAGACTGGGTCAATAAAGGAGCCGAGCCTACAGATACCTGTCGGGTGATTCTCTCTTACAAAGGTGTAATGTACAAGAAACACCTTCAGGGTGGTGTTAAGAAGGGTGCATTAACTGTAGAACAGGCCGAAACTAAGTTTGCGGAATGGCTGCAAAGTAAAGAAAGCAAGATAGCTGGTAAGAAAGACGATCTGACGAAATCGAAAGAAGAAATCAGGAAATCAGTGCTAGCCGCTGAAGCGAAGAAGAAAGAGGATATGGCTGCGGCAATTGCTGCAAAAAATACTCCTCCGGCTGAAGAAGAAGTCGCAGAAGAAGTGACTGCTGAAGAACCAGCAGCC
This sequence comes from uncultured Sphingobacterium sp., assembly GCA_964521175.1. GTDB lineage: Bacteria > Bacteroidota > Bacteroidia > Sphingobacteriales > Sphingobacteriaceae > Daejeonella. The sequence continues at coordinate 5,660 of CAZFQV010000150.1, read as the reverse complement.
GAAGCGGTGGAAACTGAAGCAGCGGAAGCTCCTGCAGCCGAAGTCGCTGACGAACCTGCTGCTGAAGCCGCAGAGGAACCAGCAGCCGATGCTCCTGCAGATGATGCTGAAAAAGCAGAATAGTCTGATAAAAAATTAATACTGACGCCATTGTACAGGCTATTCTTTATTCTCCGACGAGGGGAACGCAAAGAAGCAGGTACAATGGCATTTTTGTTTTAGACTGATGAAGATCGACGACTGTTTTTATATTGGTTACATAACCAAGACGAAGGGCTTAAAGGGAGAGGTTCAGGTTTATTTTGAATACGAAGAGCCCGAAGCTCTTTCGCTGGATTCAGTATATGCGGAAATAAACGGTAAATTGGTTCCCTTTTTCGTGTCGTCCTTCAAACTCCATCCCAACCAAACCGGCAGTCTTTTCTTTGATGATATTGATCACATCGAAAAGGCAGAAAAGCTGGTCCGCAAAAAACTTTTCCTTCCTTTGACGTCGAAGCCGCTGAAAGATGAGGAAGAATTTCTGATCAGCAGCCTGAAAGGTTTCATCGTACATGATGAGGCGGTTGGAGAGTTGGGTGAAATCATTGAGATTCATGAGTATCCTCAGCAGTATGTGGCCGTTGTTCCCTACCAGTTCAAAGAGATCATGTTTCCGCTGAATGACGACCTGATCCTTGAGATTGATGAAGAACAAGGCATCCTTAAAGTTAAGCTGCCCGAAGGACTGATCGATCTCTACGTAAAAGACTGATCCAATATCAGCCTGCGTTATATAATATCATTTAGAACCTATAACTTAGAACGTATTACGTATCACTCACCACGTACAGCTTATGCGCTTCGATATCATCACCGTTTTACCAGGCCTTCTGGAAAGTCCTTTTGCCCACTCTATTCTACAGCGGGCGCAATCAAAAGGACTTGCGGAGATTGTGGTGCATAACCTGCGCGATTATTCCACCAATAAACAGAAGTCGGTAGACGATTACCAATATGGCGGCGGCAGTGGTATGGTGATGAGTATTGAACCTTTTGCCAACTGCGTAGAGCAGCTACAGTCGGAACGTAAATACGACGAAGTGATTTTTATGAGTCCGGATGGCGAAACGTTTCATCAAAGTATGGCCAACGAGCTTTCCGGAAAGGAGAACATGATCATCCTCTGCGGTCATTATAAAGGGATCGACCAGCGCATCAGGGACGTCTTTGTGACCCGCGAAATATCCATCGGGGACTATGTGCTGTCCGGGGGTGAACTGCCCGCTGCGGTGCTGGTAGACAGTGTGGTGCGACTCCTGCCGGGGGTTTTGAATGACGAGACCTCGGCCCTATCCGATTCTTTTCAGGGAGAGCTTTTGGATGCTCCCGTTTATACCCGGCCGGCCGACTGGCGCGGTCATAAAGTTCCCGACATCTTACTGAGTGGCCATGAGGCCAGGATCAATGAGTGGAGACATGAGCAGGCGCTGGAGCGTACGCAGCAGAGGCGGCCGGATTTGTTGAAATAACCTTCCCGCGATTTCAAAACCAACCAATCTTCTGCTAAATTTATCTATAGAAAGAAAAAAGGCGGAGATTAAGACAGGTTCATCGCACGCTCTCCACGCTTCGTAGCGATTTGAATGTAGGAATTGTTAAATTGCATGAAATACGGCCCCTACCTCTATTTGTGACTAGCTTTAATGAACCAAATCAGTTATTGTGACTTCGGATACTTTCCCTGGTTCAATTACCTTTTTATGTCGAATTTTTTAATTAGCATTAAGGAAGCAAAAAATACAGAAAATGATGAAAGAAATAGATGAGATAATAATTGCGCTTTTAAAATTCAGAGATGAAAGAGATTGGGAGCAATTTCATAATCCAAAGGATTTAGCATTGGCGATTAGTATCGAATCTGCAGAACTAGTTGAGTTGTTTCTATGGAAAAATGCTGATGACGCAAAGGTAGACAAAGTAAAAGAAGAGTTGGCTGACATCTTTTCGTTTGCATTTTTGCTTGCGGAAAAGTATGGCTTTGATGTAAAGGAAATAGTGTTAGAAAAAATTAAAGCGAATGGCGAAAAATATCCTGTTTACAAAGCTAAAGGCTCAGCAAAAAAATATAATGAATTATGAAGTCGTCATTTGAATTATCTATCGAGATTTCACAGCAATACGATTTTAATAAAGAATCATTAAGTAAGATTGAACAAAACACCTGGGTTAAAAACCAATGGCCCTTGGTATATTTTATTCAAAATGATTTTATAGGAACAGCTTATATAGGCGAATCTACTAACGCTTCTAGCCGCATAAAAAATCATCTTGCAAATCCTGAGAGATGCAAACTCAATAAGATATCAATTATAGGATCGGATAAATTCAATAAATCTGCCACATTAGATATTGAGTCTAACTTAATTCAATATATCACTGCGGAAGGGACATACGAACTCCAAAATGGTAATTACGGCTTAATTAATCATAATTACTATCAACAAGACCTCTATAAAAATCTTTTCAGGGAAGTTTGGAACAAACTTGTTGAAAGAAAGGTCGTTACAAAGTCTCTGACGGAGATAGAGAATTCAGAATTATTTAAATATTCTCCTTACAAATCTCTAAATGAAGATCAATATAACTCAGTACTTGAAATATTAGAAGGGTTGACCTCAAAACTATCAAATAGGATTTTTATCAGTGGGAATGCAGGAACGGGAAAAACAATTCTTGCGACATATTTGATGAAGCTCTTAAGTACTGATGTTGAGAATATCCAGCCCGAAGAATTCAATGACGATGAGTTGCGAGAGATTAATTACATCATAGAATTTAGAAAGAAATACCCGAATGCGAAAATAGGACTCGTGGTAGCAATGACTTCACTTCGAGAATCGCTAGAAAATGTTTTTAGAAAAATTCCTGGACTGAAAGCATCAATGGTCATAAATCCATCGGACACCTTTAGATCTGAGGATAAATACGATTTATTAATCGTTGATGAGGCTCACCGCCTAAGACAGTATAAAAATATTAGCTGGATGGGGGCATTCAAAAAGAATAATCAAAAATTAGGACTAGATGATCGTGGGACTGAGTTAGACTGGATAATGGCAAATAGCGCAAACCAGATATTCTTCTATGATCCTGCGCAATCAATCAAACCATCGGATGTTGATTCGAGTAACTTTGTGAAACTTTTGAATGAGCAGAACTCCTTAATGCTAGAGTTGAAATCTCAAATGAGAGTAAAAGGAGGTAACAACTATATTAAGTTTGTTAACGACTTGCTACATGTACAACGAGCTGAAAATACGAAGTACCAAGAAGATAAATATGAAATGTACGTGTTTGATAATTTTGCAGATGTCCGTAATGAGTTAATAAAAAAAGAAAATGAGTTTGGGCTATGCAGAATGATAGCGGGTTATTCATGGCCATGGGTATCAAACCCCAGACTAAACCCACGACCATCCATAGATGTTACTGATATTGAGTTGGATGGATTAAATTTTAAATGGAATTCGACAGATAAAGATTGGATTAACTCTCCAAATGCTTTCAATGAAATGGGATGTATCCATACTACCCAAGGATACGATCTAAATTACACTGCTGTAATTTTTGGAAAAGAGATTAACTACAATAAGGAAGATAATTGCATTGAAATAGATCCAAAGAAATATTTTGATATAAATGGGAAAAGAGGCATCTCTGACTCAGTAGTCTTAAAGTCGTACATTGTCAATATATACAAAACTATAATGTACCGGGGAATAAGGGGTACATTCATTTATGCTTGCAATAAAGAGCTTAGAGAATATTTGAAACAACATATAGAAACATTTAAAAAAGAATCTCCTTTTCGGGAAGAACTTCCTTTTAGGATTTTACAATTTAGGGATGTAAAACCATATGTTAATGCAGTTCCATTCGTTGATATCTCAGCGTCTGCAGGCAACTTTAGTGACTTACAACTCCATTCCGAGCTAACCTGGGTGGAACCACCATTTAATATTTCGGTAAAGGAAGGCTATTTTATTTGTAAAGTATTTGGAGAATCGATGAATAGAAAGATACCTAATGGCTCTTATTGCCTTTTCAAAAGAGATGAAGGGGGGACAAGAAATGGTAAAATTGTATTGGTAGAATCTACGAATATCAGCAACTTGGAATTTGGTTCCGGATACACCGTGAAAGAATATCATAGCAAAAAGCATATCACAACTGAAGGATGGAAGCATGAATCAATCATATTAAAGCCCTTGTCAACTGATAGTGGTTACTCAGATATTGAATTATCTGAAGATGATATGAATGCCTTTAAAGTCGTAGGAATATTTGAAAAAGTTATATAAGAATCGAGCCTGATTTTTTATTTTAACTTTCTGAGTCTGTTAATAGACATCATTAACAACCTACTAATATCAAACCCAACGAGTCGATTTATTACGCAAAAGCAGGCAAAAGTCTCTGAACCAGGCTTAGCTTCGAAAACCCTCTTCCGTTTTACACGTTACTTGTAAAGTATCGGCTTGCTATATCCATTGCTATCGGGTCTGTATTCGATCAAACGGCTGATGTTGATGGAGTACGGCAAACCTAAATTCCAATAACGCGAAAAGACAGATGAAAATTAAATACCCACTAGCGGACCCTCATATTCTTTCTGTCGAAGAAATTCTTCTGGCCTTTCAAACGGATTCTGAGGCTGGAATAAGTCATTCGGAAGCGGCACAGCGAACAAAGGAGTTTGGCACCAATGTTTATAAAGCACAGAAGCAGAAGAGCATTTGGATGATGATACTGCTTCAGTTTAAAAGTCCGATCGTCTATTTATTATTCTTTGCGGTAGCCCTTACCTTATACCTTCAGGATTATATAGAAGCCATCGCCATTTCGGTCGTTATTTTGGCCAATGCCCTGATTGGCTTTTTGATGGAGCTACAGGCTCGTACTTCTATGAATGCCTTGAAGGAGATGGACCTGAGCTTTTCTAAAGTGATCCGCGATGGAAAGACTCAGGAGATACCCTCCGAAAAAATTGTACCGGGCGATATGATCTTGCTGGAAGCGGGTGATGTGGTTCCCGGCGATGCCCGGCTGATCCAATCTAATCAGCTACAATGTGAAGAATCTTCTCTTACGGGTGAGTCTTTTCCTGCCGAAAAAAACATAAATGCTTTGCCCAAAGAGACCGCTCTTGGCGACCAGTCTAATATGGTATTTAAAGGCACATCGGTGATCAATGGGAATGGCAAAGCCCTGGTTACAGGTATTGCTCAACATACGCAGCTCGGCACCATCACTTCTTTAGTGGAAGATACTGAAGGAAAAGAGATTCCGCTCGATAAGAAAATAAGAGTGCTCACCAAAAAGCTAATTTGGATAACACTGTGTATGATTGCGGTCTTTTCTATCACGGGTTTTATTCAGGGTAAAGACTGGCCATTGATTTTAGAGACTTCTATTGCGCTAGCCGTTGCTGCCTTTCCTGAAGGCTTGCCCGTAGTGGCCACCATAGCTTTGGCTTACGGAATGCTCTTGATGGCAAAACGGAATGCGATCGTTAAAAACTTGTCGGCTGTAGAGACCCTGGGAAGCACCAATGTGATTGTCACTGACAAAACCGGTACTTTAACGGAAAACGAGATCCATGTAGATACTCTATGGTT